>CAYZWR010000023.1:0-9831 GCA_964481735.1 uncultured Thermoanaerobaculia bacterium | reverse complement strand
GAGGGTCGCGATCCCCTGGTGGACACGCACTTCGGCGTCCCAGATGCGCTCGAGCAGCCGGCCGGGCACCGTGGCCCAGCTCGCGATCAACTCCTCGTTGGAGGTGACCCGCAGTTGCGTCCCTCCTCCCTCCTCGCGCAGCGAGACGAAACGGCCCTCGCCCACCACGAGCTGGCGCGCCGCGGCCAGGTCCTTGGCCGCCATGGCGGCGAAGAAGCGCTCGACGGTGGAGAGAACCTCGGCCCGGTCGTCGCCGGCAGGGCTCGGGGCGGCGGATGCCAGGACGACGGCGAGGGCGGAAAGGGCGCGTAGCAGGATCGGCATGAGCGGTCTCCTCGGCAGGCGGTGAGCGGCGGCGGGCGACCGCCCGAACATATCGGGTCGATCGACGCGAGCGCTCCAGCGAAATACGGGACGAGAGTGCTCAGCGGCGCCGCTCTCCTCGCTGGCCTCGCGGCCGGAGGAGCGGACGATATGCGCTCGAGGCGGCGCAGATCCAGTCGGGTCGAGCTCAGCCGCTCGCCGGGCGCCGCCGGGCGCGCGCCCCGGTCCCGCGGCGTGCGGCGCGCGGCACCCGACGCTCGACCAGACGGTGACTGGCCTCGGCGCCGAAGTCGAGGCCGTAGACCTCCTTGAGCTGCTCGATCCGGGCCCGCGTCTCGGCGCCGAACGGGGCCTTGCCCTCGAACGCGTGCAGGACGATGCCCTCGAGCAGGTCGCCGAGCGACAGGTCGAGGACCTCCGCGAGCCCCTTCAGCACCTTGAGCAGCCGCTTCTCCAGCCGCACGCCGGTCTGTACCCGTTCGACGATGGGAGCCATGGGCGCGAGCCTAGGCGATTCGCGGTGTCCCGGGCAATTGACAGGATAGTACCTATGTACCAAAATAACATGAACGCGAGGAGGAGCTCCATGTCGACCGTGAACCCGAGCACCGCCCACCACCCAGCGCCGGCGACGTCGGCCCCTCGGACGCACCTTCGCC
Organism: uncultured Thermoanaerobaculia bacterium; assembly: GCA_964481735.1. GTDB lineage: Bacteria > Acidobacteriota > Thermoanaerobaculia > Multivoradales > JAGPDF01 > JAGPDF01. Next base: position 8,848 of record CAYZWR010000023.1, on the reverse strand, counting down.
GCACCGGCAGCTTGCGCGTCGCCGCTCCGGTCGAGCGGGCCTTCGAGCTCTTCACCCCGCAGGGCGAGCGGGGGTGGGTCGCCGGCTGGTCCCCCGAGTTCCATCACCCGCCGGGGGGCGAGCCGATCGCCGGCGCAGTCTTCACGACCGCCGGCGAGGACGGCTCGCGGACCCACTGGGTGCTGATCGACTGGGAGCCCGAGCGGCACCGGGTCCGCTACGCACGGATCACGCCGGGGCGGCGCGCCGGCACGGTCGACGTCCGGTGCGCTGAGGCGGGCACCGCGTCGAGCGTCGTGCGGGTGACCTACGAGCTCTCTGCACTGAGCGAGGCGGGCGACGCCGACCTCGCGGGCTGGAGCGAGGCGTGGTACGCGGAGTTCCTCGCCGGCTGGGAGCGCGACATCGCGCGGTATCTGCGGCCGTCGTAGCGGCCGCCAAGGGCCTCCGTGGCTGCCGCCGGCGAGAGCCTGGTCGACCTCCTCCGGGAGGCGTAAGCTCCGCCCACAGCTCCCGGAGGTCGACATGAAGAGCAGGCTCTGGATGGCCGCGCTTTCCCTCGGACTGGCGGGATGCACTGTGCCGCCTGCCGCTCCGCCACCGTCGGCGTCCGCCACCGACTCGCCGACGCTCGCCGCGTACTTCGACCGCACCGGGCGAGAGGACGCCCTGGCCGGCGGTGCGCGGAGCATCCCGATCGCCACGCCCAAGGGGGAGTTCCAGGTCTGGACGAAGCGCGTCGGCAACAACCCGCGGATCAAGGTCCTCCTGCTGCATGGCGGGCCCGGCGCGACCCACGAGTATTTCGAGGCGTTCGACAGTTTCCTGCCGGCGGCCGGAATCGAGTACTACTACTACGACCAGCTCGGCTCGGCCTTCTCGGATCAGCCCGACGAGCCCGAGCTCTGGGAGATCCCGCGCTTCGTCGACGAGGTGGAGCAGGTTCGGCGGGCGCTCGGGCTCGGCGCGGACAACTTCGTCCTGCTCGGCCATTCCTGGGGCGGGATCCTGGCGATCGAGTACGCCCTGGCGCACCAGGATCAACTCAAGGGGCTGGTGATCTCCAACATGATGGCGAGCATCCCGGCCTACAACACCTACGCGCACGACGTCCTGATGCCGGCGATGGATCCCGCGGCGCTCGCCGAGATCCTGGCCCTGGAGGCCCGCCAGGACTTCGCCAACCCGCGCTACGAGGAGCTGCTGTTCAAGTCCTTCTACGTCGACCATTTTCTGCGCCTGCCGCTCGAGCGCTGGCCGCCGGGGGTACTGCGCGCTTTCGGGAACCTCAACAAGAAGATCTACGTCCCGATGCAGGGGCCGAGCGAGATGGGTGCCGGCGGCAAGCTCGCGAATTGGGACCGCAGCGGCGATCTCCCGAAGATCACCGTGCCGACGCTGGTGATCGGTGCCGCCCACGACACGATGGATCCGAAGCACATGGAGTGGATGGCCGGGCAGCTGCCGAACGCGCGCTACCTGCACTGTCCGGACGGCAGCCACCTCGCCCTCTACGACGACCAGGAGACCTACATGCGCGGGTTGCTCGATTTCCTCGCCGGCCTCGCAACGAATCCGCCGCGGGGGTAGCCGGCAGGCCCGATCCGCGAGGTCCGGTCGTCCAGATCGTCCTCCGCCGCGTAGTGGTGGGTGATGTCGCGCGCGCCTTCGAGGCGCTCACCGCAACCCACTCAAGGAGGAAGGTCATGAAGAAGTCGCTCGTTCTCGCCCTCGGTCTCGCCATCCTCACCGCCGCCGCCGTTTTCGCGGGCGGCTACGCCAAGCCGACGAAGGACATCGTCGACACGGCGGTCGCGGCCGGCAGTTTCAAGACGCTGGCCACCGCGCTGACCACCGCCGGCCTGATCGACACGCTCAAGGGACCCGGTCCGTTCACCGTCTTCGCGCCCACCGACGCGGCGTTCGCCAAGCTGCCGGCCGGAACCGTCGAAGGGCTGCTCCAGGACAAGGCGAAGCTGACCCAGATCCTCACCTACCACGTGGTCGCCGGGAAGGTGATGGCGGCGGACGTCGTGAAGCTGACCGAGGCCACCACGGTCCAGGGTGGCAAGGTCGCGATCGACGCGCGGGACGGCGTCAAGATCAACGGCGCCAAGGTGGTGCAGGCCGACCTCGCAACCTCGAACGGGGTCATCCACGTCATCGACACGGTGCTGCTGCCCAACTGAGCGCCGGGACGGACGGAAGCTCCGGGGGCCGGGACGCTGGCGGGCGTTCCGGCCCTTTTCGTTTCGTGGGCCGGCCGAGCGGCGCTCAGGCGATGGCGATAAGCTCGATTCTCAGCTCGACGAAAGGACTCCACGATGTCGATCGACGAGCAGTTCGCCGCCGCCGAGCGGCGGGTCAAGACGCTCACCCGGCGCCCGTCCAACGACGTGTTGCTGAAGCTCTACTCGCTCTACAAGCAGGCCTCGCGGGGAGACGTCGAAGGCGACCCGCCGGGCCTCATGGACTTCGTCGAGCGGGCCAAGTTCAACGCCTGGGAGGCGCTGCGCGGCCTCGACCGCGACGAGGCCAAGCGCCGCTACGTGGCGCTGGTCGACAGCCTGTTCGACGACTGAGCGGCCGGCTCCGCCGGTCACTCACTTCACGAGCGAATCGAGGCTCCGATGTCCCGGAGCCCGCGTCGAACGGCGCGCCGCCGTCGGGCGCTGCGCCGCAGCATCGTGCCCGCGTGCGGTCCGCCAAGAATCCGGCGAAGGACCGGCAGCCGGCGGGGTCGGTCCAGGGTGGATCGCGGATCCGCTCGCGGGTCGGGCTCAGTCGACGATGAACAGGCGGGCGCCGCTCGCCGTCGACGAGCGGTGCGGCTCGGCGCCGTCGGCCACCTGGTAGCTGACCCCCGGGGTGAGACGGAACCTGCGCCCGTCGGCGAGCTCGGTGTCGAGCTCGCCGGCGAGGCAGAGCAGGATGTGCCCCTTCGTGCACCAGTGATCGGCCCGGTAGCCCGGCGAGTAGTCCACCTGGCGCACCCGGATGCCACCGAAGGTCCGCGTCCGCCAGGTCGCCACGCCGCTCTCGCCGGCGTGCTCCTCCGCGTCGACCTCCGCCCAGGTGGTGAGGCCGAACGGGATGTCGGTCAATCTCATGGTGTCCTCCAGAGCGGAGCCTAGCGCTTCGCCGTGCTGCCAAGAGCGCTGTCGTCGAGCGCCCGGACGGAGGGACGGTTTGCCGCGGGCGGACCCTGCCATAGGCTCGTCAGCCCGGGAGGAGCGACATGGGCGAGCGCATCGTGAAGCGTTACAGCAACGGCGAGGTGACGGTGCGCTGGCAACCCGACCTCTGCGAGCACTCGACGGTCTGCTTCCGCGGCCTGCCGCAGGTTTTCGATCCGCGGCGGCGCCCGTGGGTGGCGATGGACGGGGCCAGCACCGGAGAGATCGTCGATCAGGTGGCGCGCTGCCCGTCCGGCGCCCTGGCGATCGAATCTCCCGGCGAGGGTGACCCGCCGGCGCGCCAATCCGGCTGAGGCATGCCCCCGCCCGCCGCCAGCCGTCCGCTGCTCCTCGCCTGCGAAGGGGTGGCGAAGCAGTTCGGGGCGCGTCCGCTCTTCTCCGGAGTCTCCTTCGGCATCGCCGACGGGGATCGGGTCGGCCTGATCGGCCCGAACGGCTCGGGCAAGACGACGCTCCTGCGGCTGCTCGCCGGCATCGAGGAGCCCGATGCCGGCATCCGCTCGCTGCGCAAGGGGGTGCGCCTCGCCTACGTCGCGCAGGATCCCGAGCTCGCCGCCGCGGCCACGGCGGAAGAGGTCGTGGTGGCGGCGCTCGCCGGGCTGCCGCTCGAGCCCTTCGAGCGCCAGGGGCGCGCGGCACGCGCGCTCGGGCGCCTCGGTTTCCTCGATCGCGCGCAGCCGGTCGCGACGCTCTCGGGCGGCTGGCGCAAGCGCCTGGCGATCGCCCGCGCGCTCGCCGCCGAGCCCGACATCCTGCTGCTCGACGAGCCGACCAATCACCTCGATCTCGAGGGGATCCTCGAGCTCGAGGAGCTGCTTGCCAGCGCGGCGCGGGCGTTCGTCGTGGTCAGCCACGACCGCTGGTTCCTCGAGCACGTCGCCCGCCGCATGCTGGAGCTCGACCGTGTCTATCCCGGCGGCCTGCTCGCGGTCGACGGGCGTTACTCCGATCTGCTCGAGCGCCGCGACGAGGTGCGCCGCAACCAGAGCGAGTACCAGGAGACGCTCGCCAACCGGGCGCGGCGCGAAGTCGAGTGGCTGCGCCGCGGACCGAAGGCGCGCACCACCAAGGCCAAGGCGCGGATCGGCGAGGCCCGCCGCCTGCTCGACGAGCTCGCCGAGGTGCGCGCACGCAGCGCCGAGACCGGCGAGGTCGGACTGGAGCTCGCCGGCTCGGGGCGCCGGACCCGGCGCCTGCTCGCGGCGCGCGGCCTGGTCAAGCGCTACGGCGACCGCCCGGTGCTCGACGGCGTCGACCTCGGACTCGGACCCGGCACCCGTCTCGGCGTGCTCGGGCCGAACGGCAGTGGCAAGACCACGCTGCTCGAGATCCTGGCCGGCGAGCTCGCTCCTGACGGCGGCGAGATCGAGCGCGCGGCAGGGTTGCGCACGGTGCTCTTCGAGCAGAGCCGGGAGACCCTCGACCGGCAGGCGACGCTTCGGCGGGCCCTCGCGCCGGATGGGGATTCGGTCGTTCACCAGGGGCGCGAGGTGCACGTCGCCTCTTGGGCGAAGCGATTCCTCTTTCGTGTCGAGCAGCTCGACACGCCGGTCGAGCGGCTCTCGGGTGGCGAGCAGGCGCGCATCCTGCTCGCCCGGCTGATGCTGCGCCCCGCGGATCTGCTGATCCTCGACGAGCCGACCAACGATCTCGACATCGCGAGCCTCGAGGTCCTCGAGGAGAGCTTGCTCGAGTTCCCCGGGGCGCTGGTGCTGGTCACCCACGACCGCTACCTGCTGGACCGGGTCTCGACCGCGATCTTGGCGCTCGACGGCCGGGGCCGCGCCGCCCAGTTCGCCGACCTCGCGCAGTGGCAGGAGCGCCAGCGAGCGGTGGAGGCGGCGGCGCGCGCCGTGGCGCCCCGCGGGCCGAACCCCGCTCCCGCGCGAACCGCCGCGCCCGTGGCGGCGCGCAAGCTCTCCTACCGCGACCAGCGCGAATGGGCAGGGATGGAGGCCGCGATCCTCGCGGCGGAGGAGGAGCTCGAACGACGCCGGCAGGCGATCGAGGAGCCGGCGGTCGCTTGCGACGCCGCGGCGCTCAGCGAGCTCTCCGCCGCCTGGGCCGCCGCCCAGGCCGAGGTCGACCGTCTCTACGCGCGCTGGGCCGAGCTCGAAGCGCTGCGCGGCGGAGGATAGGATGCGCCGACCGTGAGCGAGCTCCAGCGCCAGGCGGCGGCCACCCGAGGGTGGCCGTCCGCGCCTCGAGGAATCCCGGCCCTGGTACTCGAGTGGCTGGAGAGGGACCTCGAGGAGCGTTCGCTCGATCCGCCGTTCTACGCCTTCGATCCGGTCTTCGACGAGCTGCGTGGCGACCCTCGTTTCACGGGCCTCGTCGCGCGCGTCCGGCTGGCCAAGCTCGACGGGAGCGGCTGAGCACCGTCTGGTCGCCCACCGTCGGGTCGAGGGTGATCCGGCCGTCGAAGTAGAAACCGGGGTCGAGCTCCCCCTCGAGGAGCCCGGCCACCGCCGGACCCGCGAGAGCGAGGCCCAACGCCACGGCGAGCTGGATACGGGCGGTCTTGGCTGACTCTGGCATCGCGTGCTCCTCTTGGGAGAAGCACGCCAATGCGACGCCGCCGGGGTCAACCTCCGTCCGGCGTCAAGCTCCGACCGGCGTCAGGCCCGCTTGAAGAGGCCGAGCGCGCGCAGGACGAAGATCAGCAGGGCGGCGCCCGCGATCGCGACCAGGAAGCGCACGAAGCCTCCGGTGGGCGCCAGGCCCAGCAGCCCGGCGAGCCAGGTGCCCAGGAGCGAGCCCACCACGCCCACCACGACGTTGGCGATCAGCCCCATCTGGGCGTTGGTCTTCATGACGATGCTCGCCAGCCAGCCGACGATGCCGCCGATCACCAGGGTGAGGATCCAGCTCATACCCGTCCTCCTTCGCGAAGCGAGAGGTCCTGACCGCGCCTCCGGTGCGCGGCGCGGCTAACGGAACATCTTGCCGGCCATGCCGAGGATGTCGTCCAGCGGGTTGCCGTCGCCGTCGAGGTCGAGCATCGAGGCCAGCCCCCCGCCTCCCGGTGCCGCGCCGGTGGCGCCGGCGGACGAGCCTCCGAGCAGGCCGCCCAGCAGGCCGCCGAGCCCGCCCTCCGCCGAAGCGGGCGCCGGTGCGGCGGCGCCGGTGCCGCCCTGCTTGGCCATGAAACCGGCGACCAGCATGGCCAGCATCGGCAGCATCTTCTTGAGCAGCGCCGGGTCGAGCCCGGTCCGTTGCGCGGCGTTCTGGGCCACGGTACGGCTCACTTCCTTGGAGCCGAAGATCTGGCCGAGGACGTTGTTGCCGAGGCTCACGTTCGTCGGCCGGGTCGACAGCACGTCGTCCAGCAGCCCGCCACCGCCGAGTTGGCCGAGCAGCCCGCCGAGCCCTTCGAGGCCCTGGGGTTGCGCCTGCGTCTGCTTCTTGAAACCGCCGAGGATCGCCGGAGCGAGCGCCGCGGCGCCCTGCCTCGCCTGCGCCTCGCTGACGCCCAGTTCGCGCGCCATCGACTGGAGCCCGCCCATCTGGGCCAGGATGCTGTTGAGGTCCATGTTGTCCTCCTCTGGGTTCTGGGTCGCTCGGTCGGGTTCGTCCGGCCGCCTCGGGGTAACCCTATCTCTACTCGGCTCGATCCGACGGGCCCTTGCGCGGGCGCGGCGGGCGAGGAGATGATCGCGGCATGAGCGAGAGCGGGCGCGGGGCGAGCGGGATCCTGGGGGTGTCGGTGGGGGTCGGTCTGATCCTGGCGGGGTGGTTCGTCGGCTCGGCGATCCGCCACTTCAAGGACTTCGAGCGCTACGTCACGGTCAAAGGGCTCGCCGAGCGCGAAGTGGCGGCGGACCTCGCGATCTGGCCGATCGTGCACTCGGTCTCGGGCAACGACCTGACCGAGCTGCAGGCGCGGCTCGAGGGGGACGCGGCGAAGATCGAGGCCTTCCTGCTCGCCGAGGGGTTCGCGCGCGACGAGATCTCCCGCTCGGCGCCGCGGGTCTCCGACCAGGCGCCAGCGGGCACGCAGGGGGGCTACGTTCCCAAGGAGCGCTACTCGGTCGAGTCGACGGTGACCCTGCGCACCGCCAAGGTGGACGCGGCGCGCGCGTCGATCCAGCGTTCGGGTGCGCTGGTGCGCGAGGGCGTGCGGCTGCTGCGCAGCTACGAGTACGACACGCAGTACTTCTTCACCGCGCTCGACACGGTCAAGCCCGAGATGATCGCCGAGGCGACACGCGACGCGCGCCGCGCGGCCGAGGAGTTCGCCCAGGATTCGGGCGCCGACATCGGCGGGATCCGGCGCGCCCAGCAGGGCTACTTCTCGATCGAGGACCGCGACGCCTTCTCGCCGGAGCGCAAGAAGATCCGCGTCGTCACCACCGTCGAGTACTTCCTCGAATAGCGCGGCTCTCGCGCCCTGCGACCCGAGTCACCGGCCGGCCGCGGCGAACCTACGGGCAGGTCGCGAAGGCGGCGGAGTCGGTGAGCGCCGGCGCGCGGACGCCGAGGGAGTTGGCGTACTCGCGCGCGATGCCGTGCAGGGTGTCGGTGACGCGGACCACCACCTCGACGTCGGTCGCGGCGGCGCCGTAGACCCAGTAGCGTGGGGCCGGCTCGGCGCAGGCGTCGATCACCTTGACGAGCTGCTCCCAGTTCTCCTCGGCGAAGAACCAGAAGAGCGCCGATTCGTCGGTCTGCACGGCGACCTGGGCGTCGCGCCGTTCGAGCGCGTAGTCGCGCGACGAGACCTCCACCGCGAAGCGGCCGTCGTGCAGACAGGCGCGGGTCGGCGAGGGCACGCAACTCGTCGCGATCGGCCGATCGAGCGTGTAGAGCTCTCCCGTTTGGGTGGCGAGCAGGATTTCGCCGACCCGCGTCTCGCCGAAGGTCGTGAGCGTCGGCAGGTCGAACGGCAGGTCGTCGCGCACCAGCCCGCCGGCCGAGCCGCGCAGCGCCCAGACGTCTCCCGTGCAGTAGTCGCCGAAGAGGTATCGCCCCTCGAGCAGCGGGATGCGGTGCCCGCGATAGGCGTAGCCGCCGATGACGGCGCAGTGTCCGCCGGTGAGCGGAAGGACGACCTCCGGCAAGTAGAGCTCCTCGGCGTTGCAGGGCGGAGTGGACGCGGGGCAGCCGGCGCTCGAGTAGCAGGCGGTCGCCTCCATGACCTTCCAGCCCCAGTTGACCGCCTGCGGCTCGTCGGCGTAACTGAAATCGACCTCGTCGAACGCGCCCTGGCCGACGTCGGCGATGTAGAGGTACCCGCCGCGGCGATCGAACGAGAAGCGCCACGGATTGCGCAGGCCGAGGGCCCAGACGAGGTCGGCGCCGGGAATCGCGCCGGCGAACGGATTGCTCGGCGGCACGGCGTGGTACGGCGGCGAGGCGGCGTGGGTGTCGACGTCGAGACGCAGGATCTTTCCCAGGAGATCGTCCCGATTCTGCGCCCGGCAGCCCGGGTCACCGGCCCCGCCGCCGTCGCCCAGGCCGAAGTAGAGATAGCCGTTGGGTCCGAAAGCGAGGTTGCCGCCGTTGTGGTTGGCGTACGGCTGCGGCACGACGAGGAGGATCGCCTCGCTCGCCGGATCGCCACGGTCGGGATCGAGCGCCGAGCGGGTGAAGCGGGAGAGGACGCTCGCGCCGTCCTCCGCGCGGGTGTAGCTCACGAAGAGCCAGCCGTT
>CAYZWR010000022.1:0-33980 GCA_964481735.1 uncultured Thermoanaerobaculia bacterium | reverse complement strand
GGCAGGCGCGCGAGGCTCGCGGGAAAGGCCCGCTCGAGCACCGCGAGCGCTCCGTCGCTCGCCGCCGCTTTCACCGCCTCGCTGCGCCCCTCGAGGATGCGGATCTCGAGCGCCACGAAGGCGCGCTCGGGCGCGCCGTCGGCGACCGCGAAGGTGGCATGGCGGAGCACCCGGCTCTTGATGTCCTCGCGCGCGAAGGCGCCGGTCGCCACCAGCACCTCGTGCAGCTCGAGCAGCACGGCGCGGAGGTCGGGACGGTCGATCAGGTTGTCGCTCAGCTCGAGGACGAGGTGGGGCATCGCGGTCTCCCGGGCGCTGCTCAGCGCATCAAGTCGCGGATCTGGCCACAGATGGTCACGAGCTGCGGGCCGTCGAGCCGCCCGATGACGCTGCCCAGGATCGGACCGAGGACGCGGTTCGCCCCGGCCAGCCCGAGCCGTGCCGACTGCTCGACCACGAATCCGGCGCGCGCCGCGGCGAGCGGCTGCATGAAATAGGACTCGAGCCCGCTCTCGGTGAGCTTGCCGACCACCGCGGCGAGCGCCTTGCGATGCACGGTCGGATCGTCGGCTCCCTCGATCGCGTCGAGCACGCGCAGCGTCTCCGCCCGCAACTCCGGCGAATGGTAGAAGCGGAGGAAGGGGAGCGCTGCCTCTCCGTTGCCGGGGGGCTGCCGTGCCGGGCGTTTCGCTGCGGACGGTTTCGGCATCTTTCGCGGGATCCTACGCCAGGCGCCGGAGGAGTTCAGCGCCCGCCCGCGGTCGGGAGGGTCAGCGCGAGCTTGCGCTCGCGGGGCAGGGCCTTGATCCGCGCCTCCTCGCGCAGCGCGGCGCTCCAGCTCGCGACCTCCTGCGACCAGAAGAGCTCGACCGGCCGGCGCGCACGGGTGTAGCGCGAGGCGCGGCCGGCGCGGTGCTCGCCGAGGCGCTTCTCGAGATCCATCGCCGCGCCGGCGTAGAGCGAGCCGTCGCGGCAGCGCAGGAGATAGACCCAGGGCATGCCGAGCATCGTATCCCCGCCCGTTCTTCAGCCGCGCCAGGGGGACGAAGTCGTTCGTGGACGGGCCTCGAGTGGCTGGTCACCGAATCCGCGCCACCTCGCGGCGCGACGAGGTCGAGAGGGCCCGCCGGAGCACTCACCTGGAGGGTGCGGAGATCACCTGACGACTCTCGAGCTCGTCCACGACGGCCCGTGCGACGCGCCCGGCCAGGCGGTCCAAGTTGCTCGGGTGCCCGGTGACGCTCACGGCGCGCCAAGCCAGTCGATCGTCGTGGAGCGCGTAGACCTCGACCTCGAAGCGCATCGATTCGCGGAGCGTCTGCATTCCAGGCGTGTAGCGTGCGGTACCGGATGCTTCCCATCCGCCCATGTCGGGATAGCTCCAGCTTCCGGAGGCTTCGTCGATCGCGCTGCTGCTGAGGACCCGAACCAGCATGGCGCCATCGAAGCCGGAGTCGACGAGGTCGCGCTTGATGCGCACCGCGTCCTGCTCGGTGCCCGCGACGATGACCCGGTAGGACGCCTCACCTCGGACGGCGCCCAGACTCGCGACGAAGGACTCCTCGACTTTGCGCCGGATGCCGTCGTCATCGGCGAGAGCGACGACCGCGAGGCGCGCGAGTCGCAGCGGTGCTCCGGTGGTGAGAGGACTCGAGCTCTGCAGCACCGGGTTCGCGCTGCACGCGAGCGCGAGGAGAGCTGCCGCGGCGCCGGCGACGAGGGGCCGAGCGAGTGCCGGAGGCACGCTCGTCAGCGCTCCACCACCAGCGGCAGCTCGACGTAGCTCGCTCGCCCGGGGGCGTGGAAGATGCGCTGCAACGCCCGGCGGTAGTCCTCCGGCTGCGCCCAGAAGATGTTCGGCACGAAGGTCTGCGGGTTGCGGTCGTAGAGCGGGAACCAGCTCGACTGGATCTGCACCATGATGCGATGCCCCGGGCGGAAGACATGGTTCGCGGTGGGCAGCTCGAAGCGGTAGAGCAACGGTGCGTCGGGCACGATGGGCTGCGGCGTCGTCCAGCTCTCCCGGTAGCGGCCGCGGAAGATGTCGGCCGAGATCATCAGCTGGTAGCCGCCGAGCTCGGGCTGCGCCGCGACTTCGTCCGGGTAGAGGTCGATCAGCTTCACCACCCAGTCGACGTCGGTCCCCGTGGTCGCGGCGATCAGGTTCGCGACCGGCATGCCGGCGATCTTCACCGGCTCGGTCAGGACTTCCGAGGCGAAGGCGAGGACGTCGGGGCGCCCCGAGGCTTCGCGCTGGTCGGAGACCAGCCACTCTCCCCAGCGATCGTCCTGGGCCTTGACCGGACGGGGGATGAACGGCACCGGCTTGGCGGGATCGGCGAGGTAGTCGCTGGAGGCGGCCGAGCTCGCCTCGGGCGGCGAGAAGGCGAGGGCGGCGTCGGGATGGAGGAAGAGCGGCGTCGGGCGCACCTCGCACCCGGCGGCGCAGCCGGCCGGCCAGGAGGGCAGACGGAGCCAGCGGTTGGTGCCGGTTTCGAAGGCGGTGACGGGCGCGATGCCGGCCGGCGGCGCACCCTCTTTCAGGTACTGGTCGAGGAAGGGACGCAGGATCTCGCGCCGGAACGTGAGCGCGGTGTCGGAGTCGAAGCGGATCGCGCCGAGCGCGCTGCCGTCGCGGATCGCCTGCCCGTGCCGCCAGGGACCGACGACGAGGAAGACGCGGTCGTTGGCAACGTCCTTGGGCTCGAGCGCCCGGTAAACCGCCGGGGCGCCGTAGTTGTCCTCCTGATCGAAGAGGCTGTGCACGAGCAGCACCGGCACGGTGAGCGGCCGCGCGGCGAGCACGCGATCGACCGCCTGGTCGCTCCAGTAGGCGTCGTAAGCGGGGTGGGCGAGGAGCTGGCGCCAGAAGCCGACCTGCTCCATGCGCCGCCGCCGCCCGAGCTCGCCCGCCGAGCCCGCGGCGAGGTACATGTCGTAGTCGTCGTAGTGCGTCGAGTACCACTCGATCCGGCTGTCTCGCGTCGCTTCCTGCTCCCAGATGTAGGGCATCCCCTGCTGCCGGAAGGCGCCGTGGTGGAACCAGTCGTCGCCGCGCCAGCCGTCGACCATCGGGTTCATCGGCACCGCGACCTTGAGCGCCGGGTGGGGGTTGACCAGCGCCATGAGCGGGGTGAAGCCGTCGTAGGAGATGCCGAGGATTCCGACCCGTCCATTGGACTCGGGGACGTTGGCGACCAGCCATTCGATGGTGTCCCAGGTGTCGGTCGAGTGATCGACCGGGGTCGGGTTCTGCGGTCCGGCGAGCGGACGGTTGATCACGTAGTCCCCCTCCGAGCCGTACTTGCCGCGCACGTCCTGGACCACCCGGATGTAGCCCCCCTCGACCACCACGTCGGTGGGGTGGTCGTAGCCGTGGATCGTCGGTCCGAGGTGGGCGCTGGCGTTGCGCGAAGTCATCTTCTCGGCGTCGTAGGGCGTGCGGGTGAGCAGCATCGGCGCCTGCTGCGCCCCGAGGGGAAGGAGCAGAACGGTGTGCAGCTTGACGCCGTCCCGCATCGGGATCTCGGCGGTCCGGCGGACGTGGTCGTAGCCGTCGGTGGGAAGGGTGAGCTCGGCGGGGGTCTCGCTCGGGTAGTCCGGGTAGCTCGCGGGGGGCGGGGCGGGCGCCGGTGGGGAGTCGGCCGAGGCGGCGAGCGGCCAGCTCAGGACGGCGGCGAGCAGCGGCGGCAGGCGTCGGCGCAGCGCAGCGTGGATCGACATGGGGGTCTCTCCTCGCGAGACAGCCTAGCCCAGGCCCGCAGCCTGCGGGTGCCTAGCGGCGCGGCTTCTTGGCGCGGGTGAGGAAGTCGCCGAACGCTCCGAAGCCCGCCGCGGAGGGCGACGCCGCCCGGGCGCGGGCCGCCGCGGCGCCCTCGGCCTCGTCCGCCGGCGGCGCGACGGCGAGCGAGATGCGCCGGCTCGCCGGATCGATCGCCTGCACGGTGACCTCGATCGACTCGCCGATCTTCAGCGCCTCACGCGGGTGGCGCAGCTCACGGCCGCGCGCCGCGGCGAGCTCCGAGAGGTGGAGCAGCCCGTCGACGCCCGGGGCGAGCTCGACGAAGGCGCCGAAGGTCTCCAGCCGGGCGACTCGTCCGCCGTGCCGGGAGCCTGCGGAGAGGCGCGCCGCCGCTTCGATCCAGGGATCCGGGGTGAGCGAGCGCCGGGAGAGCGAGATGCGCTCCCGCCCGCGGTCGTCCGGGGGCGCGACTTTCACCACCTCCACCTCCACCTCCTGGCCGACCGAGAGCACTTCGCGCGGGTGGGTGACCCGTCCGTGCCCGAGCTCGGAGACGTGCAGCAGGCCTTCGATGCCCCCCAGATCGACGAACGCGCCGTAGCTCGCGAGCGAGCTCACGGTGCCGCGCACGACCTTGCCGACCGCGAGCGTGGCGCGCAGCGCGGCGGCGCGGGCTCGCGCCTCGTCCTCGAGCAGCGCGCGGCGGGAGAGCACCAGATTGGCCGTGCGCCCGCGTCCGGTCTCGCAGCGGGTGATCCGGAAGCTCAAGCGCTGGCCGACGTAGACCGCCGGGTCCTCGACGTAGCGCAGATCGAGCTGGGACACCGGGCAGAAGCCGCGCACTCCGGCGACCGTCACCTCCACCCCGCCCTTGACCACCGCCTGCACCGTCCCCTCGACCGGCAACCCCGCGGCCTGCGCCTGCAGGAGCTCCTCGGGCGCGGCGGGGCCGTGGCCCGAGCGCACCCGCAGGACCACGACGTCATCGGCGAGCGAGGCCACCACCCCTTCGAGCGTGTCGCCGATCGCGACCGTCGTCTTCCCGGCATCGTCGGTCAACTGGTCGAGCGGAACGATGCCCTCGGCCTTCCCCCCCAGGTCGACGAACGCCGTCGCCTCGCCGAAGCCGACGACGCGGGCCGAGACCCGGTCGCCGAGCTGCGGCCGCTTGGTGGCGGGGCCGCTCTGGCGTCGTTCGAAAGCCTCCAGGATCGCGGCGAAGTCCTCGCCGCCACCGTTCGTCGCGCGCTCGCTCATTCGATGCTCCTGCCGGTCGGGGATTGCACGGATGGGCTCGCCACCCGGCGGATGGCCAGCAACTCATTCTACCCGGTGCCCACCCGCGCGGATGGCGCAGGGCATCCCGGGGTGGGCGTAACGTGCCACCGGCAGAGGTCGGACTTGGCGCGTTCGGCGCGCCGACCTCGGGAGAGCTGTCGATGCCCCAGCCGGCGCTGATCATCACGGGGGCCTCCGGATTCGTGGGGCGGCACCTGCTGGAGGAGCTCAAGCGGGACTATCGGATTTTCGCCCTCGCCCGCCGCTCGCAACGCGAGTGCGGCGCGCCGGTCGACGACAACATCGCCTGGATGCAGGTCGACATCGGCGACCGCGAGCGCCTCGAGCGGACCTTTCGCGAGATCTCGTCGGCGGGCGGGAGTCGGATCCTCATCCACCTCGCGGCCTATTACGACTTCGCCGGCGAGAACCGCCCGGAGTACCGGCGGACCAACGTCGAGGGGACGCGCAACGTCCTGGAAGTCGCGCGCGGGCTCGGGCTCGAGCGCTTCGTCCTCGCCAGCTCGGTGGCGGCCTGCGCGTTCCCGCGTCGCGAGGGAGCGGTCACCGAGGCGACGCCACCCGATGGCAAGCACATCTACGCCTGGAGCAAGCGCGAGGCCGAGCAGCAGCTGCGCGCCTTCCGCGACCAGGTTCCCGGCTGCGTGGTGCGGTTCGGCGCCGTGTTCAGCGACTGGTGCGAGTACCCGCCGCTCTACATGTTCCTCAACACCTGGCTGTCGAGCTCCTGGCGCGCGCGGATCCTGGGCGGGCGCGGCGAGAGCGCGATCCCCTACGTGCACGTGCGCGACGTCGTCGCGTTCTTCCGCCGGTTGCTGGTGCGGATCGACCGGCTCGAGAACGGCGAGACCCTCATCGTCTCGACCGAGGGCGGGATCTCGCATCGCGAGCTCTACGAGGCCGCGACGCGGTGCCGCTTCGGCCGGGCGCGGCAGCCGATCTTCGTTCCCAAGCCCCTCTGCGGGCTGGGAATCCTCGGCATGAATCTCCTCGGACGGCTGACCTCCAGGATGCCCTTCGAGCGCCCCTGGATGGCGCGCTACATCGACCACCGCCTGGAGGTCGACAACTCCTACACCCGCAACCGGCTCGGCTGGACACCGACCGCGCGCTACCGGCTCGATCGCCGCATGCCATATCTGATCGAGCACTTGCGCAGCGAGCCCTTCCAGTGGCACGCCCGCAACGAGTTCGCGATGCGCCGAGCGCCGGCGCGTCCCGATCTGCGGATCTACAACGCCATGGCGCGAGTCGAGGACCTGGTGGTCTCCGACGTGGTCACGGCGATCCTCGAAGAGCGCACGCGTCCGGAGCTGCCGCGCTTCAAGGCGCTCGACCGCGACGAGCTCGCTTGGCGCATCCGCCTCTATTTCCGCCTCCTGCTCACCTCGGTGCAGAACGCCGACCGGATGCAGATCGCGAACTACATGGGCATCACCAGCAGGAGCCGTTTCCGGGCCGGCTTCACCGGCGAGGAGCTGCGCGCCATGCTCGACCTGTTCAACGGCATCGTGCTCTACAACCTGGCGTCGCGCGCCGAATGCGCCGAATCGGAGAGCGAGGTCTACCAGCGGATCACCATCCCGATCGAGTTCGCCAAGGACGAGGTCCGCGAGCAGTACGCACGCTTCCTCGAAGGCGTCGAGGACGAGGAGCTCGCCCCTCCCGGCGAAGCGCCGGCCGAGCCGCCGCTCGCCGGCCGCCAGGCACTCGAGGAGACGATCTGGAGCCTGCTCGTCCACCGCAAGTGACGGGAACCGACCCATGAACCCCCTTCCCTACCGACTGAAACTCTGGCTGGCCTTCGCGGGGGTCGTCGCCATGGTCGCCCTGGTCAACGGCTGGGCCGGGTTCTCGCTCATCTCCGGGACCCTGGTCAAGGAGGCCAAGCTGCGAGTCGAGATGGACCTCGGCACGGCCTGGAGCGCCTTCGAGGACGAGAAGGTCCGTCTGCAGACCGTCGCCGGGATGGCCTCGCAGCGTGAGTCGCTGCGCCCCGCCCTGCGCGGCGAGGGGGCGAGCGCCGTGTCGGCGGACCTGGAGGCGCTGCGGCGTCGCTACGCGCTCGACTTCCTCACGCTGGTCGACCGGGCCGGCGTGGCGATCGCGCGCTCCCGTTCGCCGTTCACCGCCGGCGACACCGTGGCGCGCAACGCGGTGCTGGCGCGAGCCCTCGCCGGGCAGGCCGACACCGGGACGATCCTCCTCTCGCCGGAGGAGCTGGCCCGCGAGGGCGAAGGCCTGGCCGAGCGCGCGTTCATCCCGATCGTCTACACCGAGCGCGCCGCGCCCACCACCCGGCCCTTCGAGGATCGCGGCATGGTGCTGCTCGCGGCGTTCCCGATCCTCGACCGCGAGGAGCGGGTGCTGGGCGCGCTCTACGGCGGAGTGCTGCTCAATCGCAAGTTCGAGCTGGTCGACCGGATCCGCGACACGGTGTTCGGCGACCGCACGCTCGAAGGGCGGCCGGTCGGCACGGTGACGCTGTTCCTCGGCGACGTCCGCATCGCCACCAACGTCATGCTCGACGCCGGCACGCGGGCGCTGGGCACCCGCGTGTCGCGCGAAGTGGGGGAGAAGGTCCTGACGCGCGGCGAGCGCTTCGCCGACCGGGCCTTCGTGGTCAACGACTGGTATCTCTCCGCCTACGAGCCGATTCGCGATCCCGAAGGGCAGATCGTCGGCATCATCTACGTCGGCCTGCTGGAGAAGAGCTACCTCGGCTACAAGGTCAGCCTGGCGACCCAGTTCCTCATCGTCAGCCTGATCGCGTTGCTCGCCGCGACCGGAGTCGCGCACTACCTCTCGGGGGGTTTCCGCCGGCCGTTGCAGCGCCTGCTGCACGCCACCCGCGAGCTGTCGAAGGGCGACCTGCGAGCCAGGGTCCACCTGCGCCATGCCAGCCGCGAGCTCGTGGAGCTCGCGGGAGCGTTCAACTCCATGGGCGAGAGCCTCGAGACCCGCAGCCGGGAGCTCGAGGAGGCGCACGCCGCCATGGAGCGCGCCTATCTGGCGAGCGAGGAGCGCAATCGCGCCTACCTCGAGATGCTGGGATTCGTCACCCACGAGCTCAAGTCGCCGCTCGCTTCCATCGTCTTCGCGATCGCCTCGTTGCGCGAGCGGCTGCTCGGACCGCTCAACGGCGGGCAGGAGGCGTTGCTGAAGTCCGCGGCGAACAGCGCGGACTACCTGCACGACACCATCGCGAACTACCTCAACCTGGCGCGCATCGAGGAAGGGGACCTGCGCCTCAGGGCGAGCGAGGTGCGCTTCGCCCAGGACGTCGTCGACCCGGTCGTCAATCGCCTCCGCGAGCTCGCGGCCGAGAAGAACATGCGCATCGTCTCGGCGGTCGACCCGGCCCTGCTCGGGTCGGCCGATCCCTATCTCATGACCTCGGTGGTCCAGAATCTGCTGTCCAACGCGATCAAGTACGGGCGCGAAGGCGGAGAGATCCGCATCGCCTGCCGGACGATCGCGGGCGATTCGAAGCTCGAGTTCACGGTCTGGAACGAGGGACGGGGCTTCCCTCGCGGCGCCGGAGAACGGCTGTTCCAGAAGTTCGGGCGCCTGGGTCGGGGGGGTGTCGACACCAAGACCGGCACCGGCCTCGGCCTGTTCGTCTCACGCAAGATCATCGAGAAGCACGGCGGCCGGATCTGGGCCGAGTCCGAGCCGGATCAGTGGGCCGAGTTCAGGTTCGAGCTGCCCATCGCGCCGGGCTCGAGGCTCGCCGATCCGGAAGGCGCAGCGGAGTCGGTGCCATGAGCGCTCTCGCCAGGTGGCGTGGCCGAGCGGGCGAGGATCGCCGCGATCCGGCCGAGGATCTCGCCCGGCTTGACCGGCTTCTCGATGAAGTCGTCCACCGGCAGCAGGGCAGTGCCGATGCGGTCGGAGAAGCTCAGGTGGGTCTTCGCCGTGACGCTCGTCAGCATGACGATCGGGACGCGGGCGAAGGCGGAGAAGGGCGAGCCGGGGGACGCGTTGCGCAGCTCGGAGACGACCCGGAAGCCGGCGACGAAATCCTCCATGATGACGTCGAGGATGATCAGGTCGGGGCGGACGGCGCGGATCTTCTCCAGCCCCTCGGCGGCGGAGTAGGCGGCGTGGAAGTCGTAGCCCTGGGCGGCGCAGACCAGCCGGAAGACGTTCACCAGGTTCACGTCGTCGTCGATCATCAGCAGCTTCTTGGCGGCGTTCATCCCGTTCACGGCCTCCCCGCCGCCGCTTGGACCTCTCGCGGCAGGACCCGGACGATCATGGTAGGAGGGGCCCACGACCGGCGTCAAGCGCGGCGGGCGGAGGCTGCGCGCCGCCGTGGCGCGTCGCCCCCGGCTGCACCTTGCCGTGCCGCAGGCCCTTCTGGAGGTCCCCGGTGAACCGTCCTCGCCTGATCGTGACTGGAGCCGCCGGATTCCTCGGTCAGCGACTGATCGACTCCCTCGCCGCGAGCTGGGACATCGAAGCCCTCGATCGCCGGGAGCCGCCGCTCGGAACCCCGGTCGCGACAGGCACGGTGCGTTGGCACCGGGTGGACGTGGCGGATCCCTCGGCGCTGCCGCCGCTGCTCGGCCGGTTGCGCGCCGAGGGACCGATCGCCGCCTGCCTCCATCTCGCGGCGCACTACGATTTCACCGGCGAGCGCCATCCGGAGTACCGGCGAACCAACGTCGACGGCACGCGTCTCTTGCTCGAGACGTGCCGCGAGCTCGCGCTCGAGCGCTTCGTCTTCGCGAGCTCGCTCGCCGCCTGCGACTTTCCGCGGCGCGGCGCCGTGCTCGACGAGGCGAGCCCGCCGGACGGGCGTCACGTCTACGCCGAGAGCAAGCGCGCCGGCGAGGAGATCATGCGCCGCGAGGGGGTCGTGCCGACGGCCATCGTCCGCTTCGCCGCGTTGTACTCCGACTGGTGCGAGTACTTCCCCCTGTATCGCTTTCTCGACACCTGGCTGGGTTGTCGCTGGGATCGCAGGATGCTGGGTGGGCGGGGGCAATCCGCGGTCCCCTTCCTGCACGTCCGCGACGCCTGCCGGGCCCTCACCCGCGTCCTCGACCTGCGCGCCGAGCTGGAGCCGGCCGAGGTCGTGCTCATCAGCCCGAACGAAGTGGTCAGCCACGAGCAGCTCTTCCGCGCCGCGGTGGACTGGATCGGGGAGACCACGCGCCGGCCGTTCCACGTCCCGAAGCCGCTGGCGGCGTGCGGCATCGTGGGCCGCGACCTCCTGGGACGGGCGCTCTCCCGGCGGCCGTTCGAGCGGCCCTGGATGATCGGCATGATCGACCGCCAGCTGCGGGTGGACGCGACGCGGTCGCAGGCACGACTGGCCTGGGCGCCGCGCGAATCGCTGGGCATTCTGCGCCGGATGCCCTTCCTGCTCGAGAATCGCCGCAGCCGGCATTGGCTCTGGACGGTGCACAACGAGGCGCGCCTGCCGGGCGCCGAGCCCCCGCTCGAGTACAAGGTGCTCGGTCTCCTCGAACGGCACGAGGACGAGATCTTCACCCACCTCACCTCGACCCTGGTCTCCGGGCGGATCCACCTCGCGCACGACGTCGTCGTCGAGCTGTTCCGTGGCCTGACGGAAGCCGTGCAGTACCAGGATCGGGTCGGATTCCGGTCGCGCTGTCGCGAGCTGGCGCGAAGGCGGGCGCTGTCGGGCGCATCGCAGAGCGAGCTCGTCGAGGTCCTGCAGGACCTCGAGCGCACGGGGCTCGCCGTCGTCCTGCGGGAGGGCCGGTCGGTGGGCCCCGCGGCGGCGGTCCGAAGCGTGCTCGCCGGAGCGATCGAATTCGCGCTCGACGGCGTCGCCGCCGGCTACGAGGGAGTCGGGCAGGACGCCGACGCGGGCGCCGGGCACCGGGCGCGGTGAGCCCAGGCGACCAGGGCTCCCATCAGGCCGTCGGCGAGCGCGGAGAGCGGCACGCTCCAGGCGCTCTCGCCGAGGAGCCAGGCCACGCCCAGGAAGACGAAGGCGATCGCCTTGGTGGTGACCAGCAGCGAGACGCCGCGGTGCCGCCAGTACTCGCCCAGGTAGCCGACCACGACCACGAAGTGGAAGATCCCGGCCTGACGGGCGAAGAAGAGCGGCTCGACGTCGCTCCAGCCGCCGAAACCGGTCGCCCAGCGCGGCGCGGCGAGCAGCATGCCGCCGACCAGCAGGCTGTGGAGCGCGATCAGGTGGACCAGCCAGCGTTCGATGCGGGCGGCGTCGAGCCGCGAGCGAGCGGAGCTCATGGCGCGAGGATCGCGCCGCCGGCCCGCCGCGGCAACGCCCGTGCGGGTGGGGGCGCCACCCGGCGGTGGCGGACGGGAGAGAATGCGCCCATGTCGGCGGGCGAGCGGCAGCGTCTGCGCCTCGCGCTGCGGGGCGCCGTGCAGGGGGTCGGTTTCCGTCCCTTCGTCTACCGGCTCGCCCGCGAGCTCGCGCTCGGCGGTTGGGTGCGCAACGACGCGGCCGGGCTGTTCGTCGAGGTGGAGGGGGAGCGCGAACGCCTCGAGCGCTTCGCCGAGCGGCTGCTCGCCGAGCGGCCCGCGCCGGCGGTGGTGCACGCGGTGGAGCGAGCGTGGATCCCGGCGCTGGGCGAGGTGGGGTTCCACATCGCGGCGAGCGACGCGGCGGCAGAGAAGAGCGCCGTCGTGCTGCCGGACCTCGCGACCTGTCCGGAGTGCCGGGCGGAGGTCCGGAATCCGGCCGATCGCCGCTTCGCCTATCCGTTCACCAACTGCACGCACTGTGGCCCCCGCTTCACGATCGTGGCCGACCTGCCCTACGACCGGCCGAATACCACGATGCGTGGCTTCGCGCTCTGTGCCGCCTGCCGCCGCGAGTACGAGGACCCGGGTGACCGCCGCTTCCATGCCCAGCCGGTGGCCTGTCCGGACTGCGGCCCGCGGCTCGCCTGGCTCGATCCGGCGGGACGGCGACTGGCGGAAGGCGCGGCGGCACTCGCCGCGGCGGTCGGCGCGCTCGCCGAGGGGCGGATCGTGGCGCTCAAGGGCCTGGGTGGCTTCCAGCTCCTGGTCGACGCCCGCGCCGACCCGGCGGTGGCGCGTCTGCGCGCGCGCAAGCGGCGCCCGGCGAAGCCGCTCGCGGTGCTGGTGCGCGATCTCGCGGCGGCGCGCGCGGTCGCCGAGGTCTCGCTGGAGGAGGCGGCGCTGCTCACCGGCCGGGAGGCGCCCATCGTGCTCCTGGAGCGGCAGCG
Organism: uncultured Thermoanaerobaculia bacterium; assembly: GCA_964481735.1. Taxonomy (GTDB): domain Bacteria; phylum Acidobacteriota; class Thermoanaerobaculia; order Multivoradales; family JAGPDF01; genus JAGPDF01. The sequence goes on along the minus strand of CAYZWR010000022.1, from coordinate 21,737 downwards.
GTCGGCAGAGCTCGCGGCCGGCGTCGCGCCGGACAACCCGCGCATCGGCGTGATGTTGCCCACCACGCCGCTGCATCATCTGCTCGCCGAGGCGCTCGGCTTCCCGCTGGTCTGCACCTCGGGCAACCTCTCCGACGAGCCGATCGCGATCGAGGACGACGACGCGGTCGCGCGGCTGGGGGCGATCGCCGATGGCTTCCTGGCGCACGACCGGCCGATCGCGCGCCACGTCGACGACAGCGTGGCCTGGGTGGTCGCCGGAGCGCCTCAGCTCTTGCGACGGGCGCGCGGCTGGGCGCCGCTGCCGGTCCTCGTCCCCGCGGACGGAGCGACGATCCTCGCCGTCGGGGCGCATCAGAAGGACGCCGTGGCCCTCGCGGTCGGCCGCCAGGTCTTCCTCTCGCAGCACATCGGCGACATGGAGACGCCGCAGGCGCTGGCCGCCTTCGAACGGGTGATCCTCGACTTCCTGCGCCTCTACGCGGCGACTCCGGCGGCGATCGCCCACGACCTGCACCCCGACTACCCGACGACCCACTGGGCGCAGGCCGCGGCACGAGCTCGCGGCGGGCTGCTCGAGCGCTCGGCCCACGCTCCCGGCGCACTGCCCCTGGTCGCCGTCCAGCACCATCACGCTCACCTGGCGGCCGCGCTCGCCGAGCATGGCGCGCCCGGTCCCGCACTGGGTTTCACCTGGGACGGCACCGGGTACGGCGGCGACGGCACGGTCTGGGGGGGTGAGGCGCTGCTCGGCGACGCCGCCGGCTTCGAGCGGGTGGCGCGGCTCCGCCCCTTCCGGCTGCCGGGCGGCGAGGCGGCGGTGCGCGAGCCGCGGCGGGTGGCGCTCGCGCTGCTTCATCAAGTGGAGGGCGCGGGCGCCTTCGAGCGGGAGCTGGCGTGCTGCTCCGGCCTTTCGACCCGCGAGCGGCAGGTCTTGCGGCGGATGGTCGAGCGCGGGGTGGCCTCGTCGGAGACCTCGAGCTGGGGGCGCCTCTTCGACGGTGTCGCCGCCCTGGTCGGGTTGCCCCCGGTGGTGAGCTTCGAGGGCGAGGCGGCGATGCGCCTCGAGTTCCTCGCCGACGTCGCGCGCGCCGCGCCCTATCCCTTTCCGGCGGTCGAGGCGCCCTCTCCGGAGGGGCTCGCGCCGGGTCAACGCCACCGGGCGGATCTGCTCGAGCTCGACTGGCGGCCGCTGGTGGCGGCGCTCCTCGACGACCTGGCGCGTGGCGTTTCCTCTGCTACGATCGCGGCTCGCTTCCACGCCGCCTGCGGCGAGGCGGCGCGCGCGGTGGCGAGCCGGGTCGGCGCTCGCCGGGTCGCGCTCTCCGGCGGCTGCTTCCAGAATCGGCGGCTCACCGCGGAGGTGGCGGAGCGGCTCGCCGCGCAGGGTATCGACGTTCTGTTGCACCGCCAGGTGCCGGCCAACGACGGCGGCATCGCGCTCGGTCAGGTCGCGGTGGCTCGCGCCCGGACGGCGCGCGCGGAATAGGAGGAGCGCCATGTGCCTCGGAGTTCCCGGACGCGTCGTGGAAGTGGTGGCGAGCCCGCTCGGCATTCCGACGGGCAAGGTCGATTTCGCCGGCGTCGTCAAGGAAGTCTGCTTTGCCTACACGCCCGACGTCGCGCTGGGGGAGTACGTGGTGGTGCACGTCGGCTTCGCCATCTCGAAGCTCGACGAAGCCGAGGCGCGCCGCGTGTTCGAGTACCTGGCGGAGATCGGCGACCTCGAGGAGCTCAGCTCACCTCCGGAGCCGGCCGGGAGCGCGGGATAGAGGCGCCATGCGGTTCGTCGACGAGTACCGCGACGAGAAGGCGGCGCGCGCCCTGCTGCAGGCGATCGAGCGGGCGACCCGCCAGCGTTGGACGCTGATGGAGATCTGCGGCGGCCAGACCCATACGCTGCTGCGCTCCGGCATCGACCGCATGCTCCCGGAGGCCATCACCCTGGTGCACGGCCCCGGCTGCCCGGTCTGCGTGACGCCGCTCGAGCAGATCGACCGCGCCCTGGCGATCGCCCGCCGTCCGGGAGTGATCTTCACTTCGTTCGGCGACATGCTGCGGGTCCCGGGCTCGGCCAGCGACCTGTTGGCGGTCAAGTCGCAGGGCGCGGACGTGCGCATCGTCTACTCGCCGCTCGACGCGGTGAAGCTCGCCCAGCGGTATCCCGAGCGCGAAGTCGTCTTCTTCGCGGTCGGCTTCGAGACCACCGCGCCGCCCAACGCGATGGCGGTCTGGCAGGCCGCGAAGCTGGGCCTGGAGAACTTCTCGGTGCTGGTCTCGCACGTCCTGGTGCCGCCGGCGATGGAGGCGATCCTCGGCTCGCCGCGCAACCAGGTGCAGGGCTTCCTCGCCGCCGGTCACGTCTGCGCGGTGATGGGCTACTGGGAGTACGAGCCGATCGCCGTGCGCCACCGGATCCCGATCGTGGTCACCGGCTTCGAGCCGCTCGACCTGCTGGAGGGGATCCTGAAGACCGTCGAGGCGCTCGAGGCGGGCCGGACCGGGGTCGAGAACCAGTACTCGCGGGCGGTGACCCGCGACGGCAATCAACCGGCGCAGCGGCTGCTCGGCGAGGTCTTCGAGGTCTGCGACCGCAAGTGGCGCGGCATCGGGCCGATCGCCGCGTCGGGCTACCGGCTGCGCTCGGCCTACGCCGCCTTCGACGCGGAGCGCCGCTTCGACGTCGCCACCCTCACGGCCGAGGAGTCGCCGCTGTGCATCGCCGGCGAGATCCTCCAGGGACTGAAGAAGCCGCATCAGTGCTCGGCCTTCGGCGGCCGGTGCACGCCGGAGAAGCCGCTCGGTGCGCCGATGGTCTCCGCCGAAGGGGCCTGCGCCGCCTACTTCCGCTACGCGAGGGTCCATTGAGCGACTCCCAGATCTCCGATCCCGCTTTCGGGGCCTCCTGCCCCCTGCCGCTGTCCGATTACCCGACCGTGCAGATGGCGCACGGCGGCGGCGGGAAACTGATGCAGCGCCTGATCGAGGAGCTGATCGTGCCGGCGTTCGCCAACGACCAGCTGGCCCGCTTGCACGACGGCGCGGTCCTCGCGGTGGGCGGCGCGCGTCTCGCCTTCACCACCGACTCGTTCGTCGTGCGGCCGCTGTTCTTCCCGGGCGGGGACATCGGCTCGCTCGCCGTGCACGGCACGGTGAACGACCTCGCGATGTGCGGCGCGCGCCCGCTCGCGCTCTCCTGCGGGTTGATCCTCGAAGAGGGGCTCGAGATGGCGGTGCTCGCCCGGGTCGTCGAGTCGATGCGCCGCGCCGCCGCGGCGGCGGGCGTGTCGATCGTCACCGGCGACACCAAGGTGGTCGATCGCGGCAAGGGAGACGGCATCTACATCAACACGACCGGAGTCGGCCTGGTGGCTCACGGCGTCGAGATCGACCCCCGGCGCGCCTCGCCCGGCGACGCGGTCCTGTTCTCGGGCTCGCTCGCCGAACACGGCGTGGCGATCCTCTCGGTGCGCGAGGGCCTCGAGTTCGAGAGCCCGATCGAGAGCGACTCGGCGGCGCTCCACGGCCTGGTCGCGGACCTGCTCGCGCGGCTGGGGCCCGATGTCCACGTGCTGCGCGACGCGACGCGTGGCGGCGCGGCGAGTGTCGCCCAGGAGATCGCGGCGGCGGCCGGAGTAGGGATCCGCCTCGACGAACGAGCCATCCCGATCCTCGAACCGGTGCGCGGCGCCTGCGAGCTGCTCGGCCTCGACCCGCTCTACGTGGCCAACGAAGGGAAGCTGGTCGCGGTGGTGGCGCGCGAGGCGGCCGGCGACGCCCTGGCGGCCCTGCGGGCGCATCCGCTCGGGGCGCGCGCGGCGATCGTCGGCGAGGTCACCGCGACGGGGGCGGGCCGGGTCGTGCTGCGCAGCTCGATCGGCGGCGAGCGCATCCTCGACCGCCTGACCGGCGAACAGCTGCCGCGCATCTGCTGAGTCCCGGGTCGCTCCGCGATTCCGGGCTCGGGGTGCCGTTTCCGCCGCTCAGCTCTTCGCGAAGGGGATGATCACCCGGTCGCCCTCGATCCGGGTCGGCACTTCGCGCAGCGGCCGGGTCGGAGGGCCGAGGATCGGTTTGCCCTCGGCATCGAACCGGCCTTCGTGGCAGACGCATTGGTAGACGTCGTGGGCGCTCTCCCAGCGCACCTCGCAGCCGGTGTGGGTGCACCAGAGCGAGCGCGCGCGAACTCCCTCCGGCCCGCGCACGAGCTCGATCGGCTCCTCGCCGTGCAGCAGCCGGACGTGCTCGCCCGGGGGCAGCGAGGCGAGCGGCAGCACGGTCTCCCGGGCGACGGGCTCGCGGCGGCAGGCGGCGAGGCCGGCGAGCGGTGCGGCGGCGAGGCCGAGCGCCGCGCGCCGGGTCAGACGACGGTCGTGGGTGCGCATGCGCGGCAATCTCGCATCGGGACGATCCGTGCGCGCCACCCGGCGGCCGGTGGATCCCCACCCCGCTGCGTAGGAAGTCCCCTCCACCCGGGTGTTACCGGATCGTCGGCCGGATGACAAAAAGCGGGCACCCCAAGGAAGGCCCAGCGGCGGCCGTCACGTGTCGATTGGCTTTCCCAGGTCGGTCCACAGGAGGTGGCGATGATCCCCGCGTTTCCCTGGCTCTCCGCCGAACCGCGCGCCGCGGCGCCCGGGCTCGATCGACGGGATTTCCTGCGCATCTGCTCGCTGGCGGCGGCGGCGGTCGGCCTGCCGGCCTCGGCGGGTCGCGCCTTCGCCGAAGCCGCGGCGAGCGGCCGCCGCCCGTCGGTCATCTGGCTCTCCTTCCAGGAGTGCACCGGCTGCACCGAGTCGCTGCTGCGCACCACCAAGCCGGCGCTCGACGAGCTGATTCTCGACCTCATCTCGCTCGACTATCACGAGGCGCTCATGGTGCCCTCCGGCCACCTCGCCGAGCAGGCGCGGCACAAGGCGATGGAGGAGAACCGCGGCAAGTTCATCCTGGTGGTGGAGGGAGCCATTCCCACCAAGGAGGGCGGGATCTACTGCAAGATCGGCGGTCGCACCGCGATCGAGATCCTGGAGGAGGCCGCCGGGATGGCGGGCGCCATCATCGCGATCGGCTCCTGCGCCTCCTGGGGCGGCGTGCCCTCCGCCGATCCCAATCCGACCGGCGCCACCGGCGCCCCGATGGTGCTCAAGGGCAAGACCGTGGTCACCATCCCCGGCTGCCCGGCCAATCCCTACAACTTCCTGGGCACCGCCCTGCAGTTCGCGACCTTCGGCACGCTGCCCGAGCTCGACGAGCTGGCGCGGCCGAAATGGGCCTACGGACGGACGATCCACGAACACTGTCCGCGCCGCGCCCACTTCGACGCCGGCCGGTTCGCCCAGCAGTTCGGCGACGAGGGGCATCGACAGGGCTGGTGCCTCTACAAACTGGGCTGCAAGGGCCCCGTCACCCATGCCAACTGCTCGGTCCTGCACTTCGGCGAAGTCGTGGATGCCTGGCCGATCGGCCTGGGACACCCCTGCTTCGGCTGCACCGAGCAGAAGACCGCCTTCCGCGTGCCGCTGCACGCCACCGTCGACATCGAGCGGCCGACGCCGCCCGACACCTACCCGCCGATCCACGCCGAGCAGGGCAGGGTGAGCCCGGTGGTGACCGGCATCGCCGGCGTGGTGGCCGGCGCCGCCGCGACGGCGGCCTGGATGGCGGCCAAGAAGGTGGACGAACCCGCCGCGGGCGGCTCCCGTCCGGCGCGCAAGGAGTAGCCCGATGCACGCCACCGACCGCCGCACGCTGCTCAAGGGCCTGGCGCTCGCCGGGGGCGCGGTCGCGATCGACGCGGCTCCGGCCGCGGCCCGCGAGCCCAAGCCGGTGCCGCCGGCCGCGCTGGGCATGCTCTACGACACCACGCGCTGCATCGGCTGCAAGGCGTGCGTGTTCGCCTGCCAGCAGGCCAACGATCTCGAGCCGGACCTCTCGCCCGACGGCCTGCACCTGGCGCCGGAGGACCTCAACGGCCGCACCAAGAACGTCATCAAGCTCTACCGGGAAGGGGAGCGCCGCTCCTACGTCAAGGCGCAGTGCATGCACTGCATCGATCCGGCCTGCGCCGGCGCCTGCATGCTCGGCTCGCTGCACAAGGACGAGCAGACGGGCATCGTCTCCTACGACCCGCAGTACTGCGTCGGCTGCCGCTACTGCCAGATGGCCTGCCCGTTCAACGTGGCGAAGTTCGAGTTCGACAAGGCCGTGCCCAAGATCGTCAAGTGCGAGCTCTGCCGCCATCGCGTGCAGGGCGCCAAGCTCGAGCCGACCGCCGACGGCTTCAGCCGCTACCCCAGGGATCACGGCCCTGCCTGCTGCGAGGTCTGTCCGCGCGAGGCGGTGATCTACGGCAAGCGCGAGGAGCTGCTGGCGGAGGCCAAGCGGCGGATCGCCGAGGCGCCGGGCAAGTACTTCGAGGACCGGGTCTACGGCGAGCACGAAGGGGGCGGTACCCAGGTGCTCTACCTCTCGCACGTGCCGTTCGACAAGGTCGGCCTGCCGCTGCTCGGCGGCGAGGGCGTGCCCCACGTCGCCTACACCGTGCAGGAGGGGATCTACCGGGGCTTCATCGCGCCGGTCGCGCTCTACGGGGTGCTCGCGGCGGTGATGTTCCGCAACCGCCGCTCGGGCGGGGGGGAGGAGTCATGAGCTCCGGCCACGTCGTCCACGAGCCGGTCGGCGGCGCCTACCTCACCCGCGCCACCCGCGTCCTGCTCTTCCTGGTCGCGCTCGGCGGCATCGCGATCCTCTGGCGCTTCGCCTTCGGGCTGGCGTCCGTCTCGAACCTGAACAACGGCTACCCGTGGGGCATCTGGATCGCGCTCGACGTGGTGGTCGGCACCGCGCTCGGCTGCGGCGGCTACGCCGTTGCCCTCCTCGTCTACGTGCTCAACAAGGGCAAGTACCATCCGCTGGTGCGCCCGGCGGTGCTGACCAGCCTGCTCGGCTACGGCCTGGCGGTGCTGGCGGTCGCCGTCGACCTCGGCCGGCCGTGGGAGCTGTGGAAGGTGCCGGTCTTCTTCTGGCGCTGGACCGGCTCTCCGCAGCTCGAGGTCGCGCTCTGCGTCGCGACCTACGTGCTGGTGCTGCTGGTCGAGTTCTCGCCGGCCTTCTTCGAGAAGTGGCAAGCGAGCCCGTCGAGCGGCCTGCGGAGTCTCGCCAGCAAGGGCCTGGGCTTCATGGACCGGGCGCTCCCCTTCATCCTGGCGCTGGGTCTGGTGTTGCCGACCATGCACCAGTCCTCGCTCGGCACGATGATGCTGCTGCCGGCCAGCAAGCTCCACGCCCTCTGGTTCACCCCCTGGCTGCCCTTCCTCTTCCTCGTCTCCTGCCTGGTGATGGGCTACGGCATCGTGGTGATCGAAGCGGCGTTCGCGACGACCAGTTTCGGCCGCGCACGCGAGACCGCGATGCTCGCCAAGCTGTCCAAGGTGGCGATGTGGGTGGCGGCGTTCTGGGCCGCCTTCCGGGTCGTCGAGGTCGCCCTCGCCGGCGAGCTCGGACGGATCGCGAGCGGCCGCGGGTTGGCCTTCCTCGTGGAGGTCGCCCTCCACGTGGCCGCGGTCGCCGTGCTCGCCACCGAGGCGCGCCGCGCGAACGCGGTCTGGCAGGTGCGGGCGGGAATGCTGCTGGTCCTCGCGGGCACCGTCTACCGCGTCAACACCTATCTCGTCGCGTTCCGACCCGGGGCGCACTTCTCGTACTTCCCCGCGCTGCCCGAGCTGGCGATCACGATCGGCATCTTCTCGCTCGAGATCGCCCTCTACCTCTGGGCGGTTCGCCGACTGCCGATCCTCGCCGGCGGCCACGCCGCCAGCCCCGTCGCCCGATAGAAGGAGCTTGCACATGTCGAAGCGAATCGTCGTCGATCCCATCACCCGCATCGAGGGACACCTGCGCATCGACGTCGAAGTCGACGGCGGCCGGGTGCGCGACTCCTGGTCGTCGGGGCAGATGTTCCGCGGTATCGAGATCATCCTCCAGGGGCGTGACCCGCGCGAGGCGTGGCTGTTCACCCAGCGCTTCTGCGGCGTCTGCACGACGGTGCACGCCATCACCTCGGTGCGCGCGGTGGAGAACGCGATCGGTCTCGAGATCCCGCTCAACGCGCAGCTCATCCGCAACCTGATCCTGATCGCGCACGGGCTGCACGATCACATCGTCCACTTCTACCATCTCTCGGCGCTCGACTGGGTCGATGTCGTCTCGGCGCTCAAGGCCGATCCGGCGGCGACCGCCAAGCTCGCCGAGGACCTCTCGCCTTGGCCGGGCAACAGCCGGCGCGGGCTCGAAGCGGTCAAGGCCCGGCTCGAGGCGCTGGTGGCGAGCGGCCAGCTCGGCATCTTCCAGAACGGCTACTGGGGCCACCCGGCGATGAAGCTGCCGCCGGAGGTGAACCTCCTCGCGGTCAGCCACTACCTGCAGGCGCTCGACTATCAGCGCAAGGCCAACCAGGTCGTCACCATCCTCGGCTCGAAGACCCCCAACATCCAGAACCTCGCCGTGGGCGGCGTGGCCAACGCGATCAACCTCGACAACGAGGCCACGCTCAACATGGCCAAGCTCTACGCGATCAAGGATCTGCTGGCCGAGGTCGCGACCTTCGTCCACCAGGTGTACCTGCCCGACGTCCTGGCGATCGGTTCGATGTATCCCGACTGGCTGGGCTACGGCGCCGGGGTCACCAACTACCTGGCGGTGCCCGACCTGCCGCTCGACGCGGCGGCGACCACTTTCGACCTGCCGGGTGGCACGATCGTCGGGGCCGATTTCGGCAGCTACAAGCCGATGACTTCGTGGAAGGACGAGCGGTTCGGCAGCCAGGTGGTGGAGTCGATCGCCCACGCCTGGTATGACGGCGACTGGAGCCGGCACCCCTACGAGGAGGAGACGGTCCCGAAGTACGGCGAGTGGAAGGACGACGGCAAGTACTCCTGGATCAAGGCGCCGCGCTTCGAGGGCCGGGCGATGCAGGTCGGCCCGCTGGCGCAGGTGCTGATGGGCTACGCCTCGGGTCACCCGCTGTTCAAGAAGTACGTCGACCATTCGCTCGCGATGCTGTCGAAGCTCACCGGGCAGAAGATCGGCGCCGGCGTCGTCCACTCGACCCTCGGCCGTCACCTCGCCCGCGCCATCCGTTGCGCGGTGCTCGCCGACCAGGCGCTCGACCATTGGGGCCGGCTGGCCAACAACATCGGCAAGGGGGACACCGCGATCTTCAACCCGCCGGTCTTCCCGAAGGGCGAGCAGCGCGGCTTCGGCGTGCACGAGGCGCCGCGCGGCACGCTCTCGCACTGGATCGTCATCCGCGACGGCAAGATCGCCAACTACCAGGCGGTCGTGCCGTCCACCTGGAACGCCGGGCCGCGCGACGAGAAGGGGCAGCCCGGTCCCTACGAGGCTTCGCTGCTGGGCAACCCGGTCGCCGATCCGGAGCGTCCGCTCGAGATCGTCCGCACCGTGCATTCGTTCGATCCCTGCATTGCCTGCGCGATCCATACGCTCGACATGGAGGGGCAGGAGATCGCGCAGGTCAAGGCCCTGTGAGCGGCGCCGCCGTTCCCCGGCCCCGGGGGAGGAGAATCGCCGTCGTCGCCCTCGGCAGCATTCTCGAGGGCGACGACGGCGCAGGTTCGGCCGCGCTGGCCGAGCTCGTCGCCCGCTTCGAGCTGCCACCCGAAGTCGAAGCGCTCGACCTCGGGACACCAGGCCCCTATCTGGCCGAGTACCTGCGCGGTTTCGCGGCGGTGTTGATCCTCGATACGGTGCGTCTCTCCGGCGCCAAGCCGGGCAGCGTCGTGATCGAGCGGGACCCGGGTCGCATCCGCTCGGCGCCGCAGCGCACCACGCCGCACGACCCGAACCTCGCCGAGGCGCTCGACAAGCTGGCGCTCGAGGGCCTGCTCCCCGAAGACCTGGTGGTGATCGGCGTCGTACCCAAGCAGGTCGGCCTCGGCACCGAGCTCTCGCCCGAGGTGGAGATGACCGTCTCCTGCCTGGCCGAAGCCGCCGCCGCCGAGCTCGAACGGCTCGACTGCCCGCCGCGGCGCCGCTCCTCGCCGCTGCCCGCCGATCGCTGGTGGGGGCGCGTGCCGGCGCTCGTCACGCCGACTCGATAGACGCCCCCCGGGGCCGCTCCTCCGCCCGGACGCGCAACCCCCTCCGCAGGGCCTGCGTAGGAAGAGATCGTGAGCAGGCACCGCAGGACCTGGGCCGGACTTCTCGTAGCGTTCGCGTCGAGCCTCGGCGCGTCGGAGCGCATCGAGCTCGTCCTCGACGTGTCACAGGCGGAAGCAGCGCTCGCGATCGCCGGGCGGCAGGCGGCGGGAGAGGCGGTCCCGGAGCACGCTTGGGAGGAGCTCTTCGCGACCGAACCCTACGTGCGGCTCGCCAAGCGCGAGGCCTCGCTCGGCCGCCCGTTCACCGAGGAGGCGTTTCGCGAGTTCGCCAGCTCGGCCGCCTTGGCGGCGCGGCTCCCGGCGCTCCGCCAGACCCTTGCGGTGTGGCGCCAAGTGGACCTCGCAGGCGCCGCGGCGCGGCTGCTGCCCTATCTGCCGTCCGAGGCGCGGATCCGCGCCAAGGTCTACCCGGTGGTCAAGCCGCGCTCGAACAGTTTCGTCTTCGAGACCACCACGGACCCTGCGATCTTCCTCTATCTCGATGCGCAGAAGAGCGACGCGGAGTTCGCCAACACGGTGGCGCACGAGCTGCATCACATCGGGCTGGCCAGCGTGGCGAGCGGCTTCGAGCGACGGATCGAGGCGCTGCCACCGGGTGCGCGCCAGGCCGCGGGTTGGATGGGCGCCTTCGGCGAGGGCCTCGCCGTGCTGGCCGCTGCCGGTTCGTCCGAAGGACACCCCCTCGCTGCCTTTCCGGCCGCCGACCGATCGCGTTGGGACCAGGATCAGGAGGCGTTCGACCAGCTGCTGAGCCAGCTCGACCAGTTCTTTCTCGACCTCGTCGACGGCGGCTACGCGCGCCCCGAGGTCGCCGACCGGGTGGCATTCACGTTCTTCGGCTATCGCGGACCCTGGTACACCGTGGGCTACCGGATGGGCGCGATGGTGGAGAGGCACCTGGGTCGGGCAGAGCTGATTGAGGGCATGCGCGATCCGCGGCGCCTACTGGTGAGCTACAACCGGGTCGCCGAGCGGGAGAACGCGAAGTCGGCTGCGAAGCTGCCCCTCTGGAGCCCCAGGCTGCTCGCGGCGGTGGCGGCCCCGAGCGGTCCGCAAGGCGGCCGCCCTTAGAAAGCTCGATCGGAGGGGGGCACGCCGGGCTGTTGCAGGAAATCGACCAGCGCGCGGTCCTCGCTCTCCATGTGGGCGTAGAGCCAGCGCTCGAGGCGGGCGACCGCGCCCAGAGGGTCGGCCGGAGCGCCCGCGTCGAGGCAACGGCGCAGGTCGCGCAGCTCGGCGACCAGCCGGTCGTGCTCCTCCTGGTGAGCCGCCAGGGCGGGATAGGCGTGCAGCCGCATGACCAGCTGCTCGGCCAGGAAGTGGGCGTTGGTGAAGTCCTCGAGCTGGCCGAAAAGGGCTTCCGCGGTGGCCTGATCTCCGGCCGCGAGGGCGGTCTGCAGATCGCGCACCATGCGGATCTCGAGCGCGTGCTCACGCTCCATCTCCGCGATGCTCTGCAGGCCGTGCTCGTCGATTCGGTCGGTGCTCATCGTCGCTCTCGGCCCTCCCCGGCGTCGACCGGGCCGGTTGCGCGGGATCCTCTCACAGGTCAGGTGGGTTGCGGGCGGTGAAACTCGCGCGGCTCCGGCGCGTTCTATTCAAGGGAGGGCTCTGCGATGCGCGCGATGAGCTGGCGATGGGCTTGGCTGATGGGTTGGACCTTGGCGGCGGGAGCCGCCGCAGCGGATTTCCGTCTGGAGAAGCGATTCGAGCTCGCGCCGGGAGGGACTCTCGCGCTGCGCACCGAGATCGGCGACGTCGCCGTACGGGGCGGCGACGGGTCCGAAGCGGTCGTCCTGATCACCTCGGACCGGCCGGACTTCGCCGAGGTCTTCGCGGTCCGGTTGAGCCAGGAGCGACCCGACCGGCTAGAGGTCGTGGTCGAACGCAAGGTGCGCGGCCTGGTTCGCTGGGGCTCGGCGTCGCGATCCTCGACCCGGGTGACGGTCGACCTGCCGCGCGCCGCCGCCGCTGAGCTCACGAGCTCGGGCGGCGGCGTCGAGCTCGAGCAGCTCGACGGGGCGGTCCGCATCACGAGCTCCGGCGGGGCGATCCGGGTGGTCGATCTCGGCGGCATCGCGACGCTGTCGAGCAGCGGCGGCCAGGTGCGCGCCGAGCGAGTGCGCGGAGCGCTGGTGGCGGAGAGCTCCGGAGGGAGCGTGGAGGTGAGCGATCTCGGAGGCTCGGCGCGCCTGCAGAGCAGCGGCGGCGCGATCTCGGCCGAACGGGTCGGCGGCGACCTCGAGGCGTCGAGCAGCGGCGGGGGAGTGCGCATCCGCGAGGCGGGCGGCGCCGTGGTCGCAGGCAGCTCGGGAGGGCCGGTCGAAGTTGGATTCGCCGCCGGGAACTCGCGGGGCGGCAGAGTCGAGTCGTCGGGGGGTGGCGTCGTCGTGCGACTCGATCCCGCGGCGCGCCTCGACATCGACGCCAGCTCCTCGGGGGGCGGGGTGAGCAGCGACCTGCCGGTCACCGTCCAGGGGAAGATGGCGCGCGATCTGTTGCGGGGCAAGCTGAATGGCGGGGGCGAAATGCTCAAGCTGCGCTCGAGCGGCGGGGGCATCACTCTCGCGCCGCGCTGAGCAGGCCCTGCGGCCGGTCGGCGCCGCTCACGGGGCGACGGCGACGTCGAGCGTGTACTCGCTTCCCGCGACGGCCTCGGTCAGGGAATCGATCACGATCAGCAGCGTGCCCGTGGCGCCGGCCGTCCACTGAATCGCTTCCGCGACGCCCGGACCGCTCGCCGCCTGAGCGTCCAGACAGGCGAGCGGCTGCGCGCCGCAGGTGCCGTCGGCGAGCAGATAGACCACGGGATCGAATCCGGGATCCACCGGGGTGACGACGATGTCGTAGGTCTGGCCGGAATCGACCGCCGCGGCGTAGACCCGGTCGCGTCCGGGGGCCGGGTCCGCGAAGCAGGACGACTCGCCGGTCAGGTCCAGCCGGTTGAGCGCGCCGCGCAGATTGCCCGCGAGTCCGACGGTGGGCAGCGTGAGGACGATCGGCGAGCCGCCGAGGCAGCTCCCGCCGAGCGTGTCGGCGCCCCACTCGAGCTGGTCCCCCCCTTCGAAGCCATCGGCGAAGACGGAGCGCCGAATGGTCACCGAGCCGCTCATCCCGACCCCGCCGACGGCGCCGTGGATCTCGCAATGGTAAGGGGCGAGGTCCGGAGCGAAGAAGTCCACCGCGGCGACCCAGGCCGCGCTCGAAGGGTCGCCATCGCCGCCCGTGGCGTCGCAGCCGTTGGCGCAGCGGAAGCTCCCGTCGTCGGCCGCGACGTTGTGGAGGCCACCCAGGTTGGTCCAGGTGACCCGATCGCCGGCGCGAATCACGATGTGGGCCGGAGAGAAACTCGAGGTCGGTCCCGCGGCGACCGAGACGTTGGCGGCGAGCGCGGGGACGGTGGCGAGAGCCGTCGTCAGCAGGAGGGCGGGCAGCTGCGGCCGGGGCATGGCGTCGCTCCTTTCGGTCGAATGCCGCGAAAGATACCCCGCCCCGAGCGGCGGGCGCTGTGGAGCGCTCCGAGCCTGCGGTCCGGCGGTCGCCACCTCTGCAGTCGGTCCCGGCCGCCTCGGACCGCGGCGCCCGCCGCCCGGAAGGGTGGTGCCTCAGCTGCCAGCCGCCGGGACAATCCTCGGCTGGAGGCTCTCCATGAACTATCCCTTCTGGGACGCTGGACCGGGCTATGGGCTCCTGATGAGCGCCATCGCCGTGGTCCACGTCTTCGTCTCACATTTCGCGATCGGCGGCGGTCTCTATCTGGTGGTCCACGAGCAGCTGGCGCGCCGGCGCGGCGACACCCTGCGCCTCGAGTTCCTCGAGAGGCTGAGCAAGTTCTTCGTGCTGGTGACGCTGGTCTTCGGGGCGCTCACCGGCGTCGGCATCTGGTTCGTCATCGGCCTGCTCAGCCCGGCGGCGACCGAGCTCCTCATTCACCATTTCGTCTGGGGCTGGGCGATCGAGTGGACCTTCTTCGTCGTGGAGATCCTCGCCGCGATCCTCTACTTCTACGGCTGGCGGCGCCTGGCGCCGCGCGCCCACCTGACGCTCGGCTGGATCTACTTCGCCGCCGCCTTTCTCTCCCTGGTGGTCATCAACGGCATCCTGGCCTTCATGCTGACTCCCGGAAAGTGGTTGGCGAGCGGCGATTTCTGGGACGGCTTCTTCAATCCGACCTACTGGCCGATGCTGGTCCTGCGCACCGGGGTGTGCGGAATGCTGGCCGGCCTCTACGCGCTGCTGGTCGCCGCGCGCCTGCCGGCGAGCGACGCCAAGCGGACGCTGGCGCGCATCAACTCGCTCTGGGCGCTCGGCGGGCTCGGTGTCGCGATGGCCGGTTTCGGCTGGTACCAGGGCGCCCTGCCGGCGGCGCTGCTCGCCACGGCGCGCCAGAGCATGCCCTGGGTGATGCTCTGGCAGGCGCGGGTCGGGTTGCTGGCCATCGTCCTCGCGGCAGCGATCGTGCTCCTCGGGATCGTCGCCGGACGCCGTCTGCATCTCGCCGGAGCGGCCCTGCTCATGGCGCTCGGTTTCGCCTGGTTCGGCTCCTACGAGTTCCTGCGCGAGTCGATCCGCAAGCCCTGGATCGTCACCGGCTTCATGCACGGCAACGGCGTGGAGGTCGCGGCGTTGCCGAGGCTCCAGAGCGAGGGCCTGCTCGCCCACGTCCGGTACCGCACCGGCGACGACGGACGCGACCTCTTCCTGCGCTCCTGCCGAAGCTGCCACACCCTGCACGGCTACAAGGCCCTCGCCCGCGCCTTCGACGGGACCGACGCCGACTTCGTCGCGGGCTCGATCCGCGGCGTCCAGCGCATGCGTGGGAACATGCCGCCCTTCGCCGGCAGCGTGGCGGAGGTCGATCTCCTCGCCGCCTGGATCGCCGGCCAGGTCGATCGCCGGCCGCTGGCCGAAGCGACGGGCTTGACGGGAGCGGCACTCGGCGCGCGCTCCTACGCGGTGCGCTGCGGCAGCTGCCACGTGCCGGGCGGATATCAGAGCCCGCTGCCGACGCTGGCCGGCCTCGACGAGGCCGGTCTCTCCGAATTCCTCGACACGGCCGGCGACCTCGTTCCCGAGATGCCCCCCTTCACCGGTGACGCCATCGAACGGGCCGCGTTGGTCGACCACCTGCTCGCCCTGCAGCAGGGAGGTGCGCAATGAATCTCCCGTCCTACGAATTCCTCTCGGCGCCGCTCTGGCTGATCACCCTGCTCCACATCGTGACCTTGACCCTGCACTTCGTCGCCATGGGCGCTCTGTTCGGCGGCCTCGGCGCCCTGCTCCTGCTGCGCGCCCCGGGGAAATGGGCCCACCCGCGCGTCGCTGCGCTGGTGCGCCTGCTGCCCACCCTGATGGCGCTCACCGTGACGCTCGGCGTCGCGCCGCTCCTCTTCCTGCAGCTCGTCTACCACCGCCAGGTCTACGCCGCGGCGATCGTCTCGGCCTGGTTCTGGCTCGCCGTCGTCGGTGCGGTGATCGTTGCCTACTACCTGCTCTACGCGGTGACGCTCGGCCGGGGCAAGGGGGGCGCGCCTGCGGTGGGGAAGCTCGCCACGGCGTTTCTCCTCCTGGTCTACGTTTCGCTGGTGCTCTCCTCGGTCTTCACCCTCGCCGAGACCCCGGCGACCCTCGCCGCGGCCTGGGCGGACAACGCTTCGGGGCTGGTGCTGAACCCCGACTTCGGGCGCTGGGTGCCGCGCTGGCTCCACCTGGTCGCCGGAGCGCTCGGCCTGGGGTCGTTCGTGCTCGCCGTCTTCGTGCGTGAGGATGAAGAGCTCTTCGCGGCGGCGAGGACGAGCACCCTCTGGGCGATGATCGCGGCGATCCTGCTCGGAGTCGGAGCCCTCGCCGGCCTGGGCGAGCACCTGGTGCCGTACATGCGCTCCGCCGCCGTCTGGTGGATGCTCGGCTCGCTGCTCTGCGCGCTGGGGGCGCTCCATCTCCTCTTCCGGAAACGTTCGTTGGCCGCCGGCGCGCTGCTCTTCGTCTCCCTGGTCGCCATGGTGATGCAGCGCCAGATCGCCCGGCTGGTGGCGCTGGGCGGCGACTTCGACCCGGGCGCGGTGGCGGTCCGGCCGCAGTGGGGGGTCTTCGCTCTCTTTCTGCTCTGTTTTCTCGCCATGCTCGGAGTGGTCGCCTGGATGCTGCGTCTGTACTTCGCCCGATCGGACGTCGCCAGCGGAGCGTGAGAGCGTCGTGGCATCCGTGCGGAGGAGACGATGAGCCAGCTCGTTCGCGGACTGGCCGCCGGGTGGGGTGCCAAGAGGTTGGGTGGCTGCGGCTGCGGCGGCTGCCTGCTGTTCCTCCTCTTCTGGTGGCTGCTGGGCGCGTCGGGAATCGAGCTCTTCCGCTAGGCGAGCCGGAGCCTCATCGGTCCACCGGGGAGTAAGCTAGGCGGTGGGGTGAGCCGGCCGATGGAGGGGCGCCCGGCAGGGAGCCGAGCCATGCGCTGCGGGACCTGCGGTGAAGACTACCCCTCGAAGTACTACTTCGTGACCGACGCGCTCTGCCGGAGCTGCTTCGAGAAGCTCGGCGAGAGCGAGCGGCGGGAGATCCTGCGCGAGGTCGAGAGCTTGGCGAGCGAGTCCGCCAGCCGTCGGACCGTCGCCGGGCACCCGCTGCGCTGCCCGGTCTGCGGGCACGACCAATTCTGGAAGCGCCGGACGCTGATGAACACGCCGGGCCTCACCTTCTTCGGCGTGGAGTGGGCGAACCGCCAGGCCGAGAACTACGTCTGCGAGCGGTGCGGCCACGTGCTCTGGTTCCTGCGCGACGAATCGCCGGCCATCGCCCGCTGAACCTCGTAACCGCCCACCCCCTCAGTGGGAGAGCTCGTCGAGCCCTTCGAGCAGGCGATCCACCTCGTCCATCGTGTTGTAGTGCACGAGGCTGCAACGCAGCACCCCCTCGTCGGGATCGATCCCCAACGCCTCGACCAGCCGTACGGCGTAGAAGTCGCCGTTGCGCACCGCGATTTCGCGCGCGCCCAGCCGCGTGGCGAGGAGCGAGGCCGGAACGCGTTCGGGAACCAGCGAGACCACTCCGACGCGGCGGGCGAGCGCCTGCCGGCCGTGCCCGACCAGGCGCAGACCCGGCAGCCGCTCGATTCCGGCGAGGAGCCGCTCGGTGAGCCGGGTCTCGTGCGCGCGGATCAGCCCCCAGACCGCCGCCGCCCGCCGGCCGAAGTCGGGCTCGGGCGCGCTGAAGTGATGGTGGTAGAGGAGCTCGAAGTAGGTGGCGAGGCCGCCCAGCGCGGCGATCTCGGCGTGCTGCGGACCGGCGGGATTCAGGCGCGAGCGCGACTTGTCGGCGTTGAAGTAGTGACTCTGGTTGCTGGTGTGGGCGAGCGCCTCGGGGCTGCCCCAGAGGACTCCCAGGTGGGTGCCGAAGGTCTTGTAGGTCGAAAAGAGATAGAAGTCGAGGCCGCTCCCCTCCACGGCGAGCGGCAGGTGGGGCGCGAACGAGACACCGTCGCCCACCACCAGCGCGCCGTGGCGATGGGCGATCGCGGCGATCTCGGAGAGCGGGTTGATCGAACCGGTGAGGTTCGAGCAGAGCGAGCAGCAGACCAGGCGCGTGCGCGGGCCGACCAGGCGCTCGAGCTCGGCGAGCGCGAGCTCGCCCGCCTCGTCGACCCGCCACTCCCGGATCTCGAGCCCCTGCTCGGCCAGCCGCCGCCAGGCGCCGATGTTGGCCTCGTGATCCTGGTTGGTGACCACGATCTCCTCTCCCGGACCGAGCCGAGGGGCGAGCGCTCGGGCGAGGACGTAGGCGTTCGCGGAGGTGGAGGGTCCCAGGGTGATCTGCTCGAGCGGCGTGCCGAGCCACGCCGCGATCGCGGCGTAGCCCTCGTCCATCGCAGCTCCGGCCCGTTCGGAGAGGGCGAACGGGCCGTAGGGCTGCACTTTGTGCTCGGTCATGAAGCGGTGCAGCCGCTCGACCACCGGGCCGCAGGCGTACGAGCCGCCACCGTTCTCGAAGAAGGCCCAGCGCCGCGTCTGCGCATCGGCGAAAGCGGGAAACTGCCGGCGGACGAAATCGACGTCGAGGTTCATGGTCACCTCCGGAGGCGCCATCCTAGCCGCGCCGGTCGTCCATTCTCGCTCCCCGGGCGTAGAGTGAGGAGGGCATGATCCCGAACCCGGCAGGACCCTCCTCCGCCCGCACCGTCCTGGTCACCGGCGCGACCGGCTATGTCGGCGGCCGCCTGGTCCCGGAGCTGCTCGCCGCTGGCCGGCGGGTGCGCGTCATGGCGCGCGATCCCCGCCGGCTCGAGGGGCGCTCCTGGAGCTCGCAGGTCGAGGTCGTCGCCGCCGACGTCCTGCGGCCGGAGACCCTTCCCGCGGCGCTCGCCGGCGCGACGGCGGCGTACTACCTCATCCACAGCATGGCCGGCCACGGCGATTTCCACGATCGAGACCGTCGCGCGGCGGCCGCATTCGGAGAAGCGGCGCGGGCGGCCGGCGTCGAACAGATCGTCTACCTCGGCGGGCTCGGTGACCCGGCAGCGCAGCTCTCGGAGCACCTGCGCTCGCGCCAGGACACCGGAGCGACGCTGCGCGCCAGCGGCGTGCCGGTCACCGAGCTGCGCGCCGCGGTGATCGTCGGCTCGGGCAGCCTGTCGTTCGAGATGATCCGCTATCTCGCGGAGCGCGTCCCGGTGATGATCTGCCCGCGCTGGGTCTACACGCGCACGCAGCCGATCGCGATCCGGGACGTGCTGGCCTACCTCGTCGCGGCGCTAGACACTCCGGCGTGCCGCGGCGAGATCGTGGAGATCGGAGGCGCGGACGTGGTGACCTACGGCGAGATGATGACCGGGTACGCGGCCGCGCGCGGGCTCCGCCGTTGGCTCCTCCCGGTTCCCGTGCTGACGCCGCGGCTCTCCTCGCTCTGGGTCCACCTGGTGACGCCGATTCCCGCGGCCATCGCGCGCCCACTGGTCGAGGGCCTGCGCAACGAGGTGGTCGTGCGCGGCGACGCTGCGCGGCGCCTCTTCCCCCAGGTCCTGCCGCTCGGCTACGCCGAGGCGGTACGACGGGCGCTCGCCGAGCTCGAAGGCGGCGAGATCGAGACGCAGTGGAGCGACGCCCTGGCGAGCAGTCGCGGCGACGTCGCTCCGGTCACCCTGACCCACGACCAGGGACGGATCCTCGAGCGGCGCGAGCGAACCGTGGCCGTGCCCGCGGCGCGGCTCTTCGCCGTCTTCTCCGGTCTCGGCGGCCGGCGTGGCTGGCTGGCGTACGACGCCCTCTGGCGGTTGCGCGGCGCGCTCGACCGGCTGCTGGGCGGCGTCGGCCTGCGTCGCGGGCGGCGCGATCCCGACGCGGTGCGGGTGGGCGACGCGATCGACTTCTGGCGGGTGGAGGCGGTCGAGCCAGGGCGCTTGCTCCGGCTGCGCGCCGAGATGAAGGTGCCGGGCCGGGCCTGGCTGCAGTTCGTGGCCGAGGAGCTGGCGGCGCCGGGCGCGCCGCCGCGGAGCCGCCTGGTGCAGACCGCCCACTTCGCTCCCAAGGGCCTCGCGGGCCTGGCCTACTGGTATCTCCTCTACCCGTTGCACGCGGCGATCTTCAGTGCCCTGGCGGATCGCATCGCGGCGCGCGCCTCGGGCGCAGCGGACTCCGGCTAGCCTTCGGCCAGCAATGGGTCGACGGACGGTCCGGCGGGCGGCTCAGCCACGGCGCGGGGCCTCGATGGCGTGGACGATCGCTTCGCAAGCGTCCTCCGACACTACAATCCTCCCGTGAACCTCCTCGTCCTCGGCGGCACGCGCAACCTCGGGCCCCTCCTGGTCCACGAGCTGCTGGCGCGCGGCCATCGCGTCGTGGTCTGCAACCGCGGAATGACGCCGGACGATCTGCCGGCCGTGGTCGAGCGCCTGCGCGCCGACCGGTGCGATCCAGCGCAGCTCGCGGCCGCGCTCGGCGAGCGCGACTTCGATGGCGTGGTCGACACGACGCTCTATACCGGTCCCGAGGCCGCCGCGGCGGTCGGGCTGTTGGCTGGACGGGTGGGGCACTACATCGCGCTGTCGAGCGGGCAGGTCTACCTGGTGCGCGCCGGGCTGCGCCGCCCGTTCGCCGAGGAGCGCGCCGCGGGCGAGGCGATGCCGCCGCCGCCGGGCACGCGCGACCGGGAGGAATGGAGATACGGCGTCGACAAGCGCGCCGCCGAGGAGGTGCTCGCCGCGGCGGTCGAGGAGCGGGGTTTTCCCGCCACCGTGCTCCGCCTGCCGATGGTGCACAGCGAGCGCGACCACTACCAGCGCCTGCACAACTATCTGGCGCGCCTGCGCGACGGCGGCCCGATCCTGGTCCCGGAAGGACCGCACCTCGCCGTGCGCCACGTCGATGGCGCGGACGTCGTGCGGGTGATCGCCGAGCTCCTCGAGTCGGGCTCCGGCATGGGAGGCGTCTACAACCTCTCGCAGGAGGAGACGCTGTCGATCGAGGAGTTCCTCGCGCAGCTCGCCGGCACGGCCTCCCGCCCGCTCGAGCTCGTCCGGGTGTCGCGCGAGCGCCTGCTCGAGCACGACCTGCTGCCTGCCTGCTCGCCGTTCAGCGGGCGCTGGATGTCCGAGCTCGACAACCGGCGGAGCAAGCAGGAGCTCGGCGTCGTCTACACGCCGTTCGCCGTGACCCTGGAGCGGCTGGTCCGTCACCTGGAGCGGCTGCCGCCGCCCCCCGGCTACGTCCAGCGGCCGCGCGAGCTGGCGCTCGTCCGGGAGCTCGCGGCCGTCACCGGCTCGTCCCCGCCGGGGGCGAGCGCGCCGCGTTGAGGAACGCTTCCGCTCGGCGTAGGGGAAGGGGGGGCCATCGCCCCGCGAGGAGGGTCTGTCCTTGCTGAATGGGGCAGGCCGGCGCCGGCGCGGTTCGCTCGACGGCTACAGCCAACGCTTCCAGAAGTCGACCATCAGCCGATACAGGTGGCGGCGCGCGGGGCGATCGCCGATGTCGTGCTTGCGCATCGGGTAGAGCATCAGGTCGAAGGGCTTGCCCGCCGCGATCAGCGCATCGGCGAAGCGCAGGGTGTTCTGCGGGTGGACGTTGTCGTCGTACGTCCCGTGCACCAGGAGCAGCCGCCCGGTGAGGTCCTTGGCGCGGGGCACGAGGGAGACCGCTTCATACGCTTCCGGGTTCTCGTCGGGCAGCTTCATGTAGGGCTCGGTGTACTTGGTGTCGTAGGTCCGCCGGTCGGAGGCCGGCGCCACCGCGATGCCGGCCTTGAACTCCTGCGAGCGGGTCATCATCAGCAAAGTCGTGGTGCCGCCGCCGCTCCACCCCCAGATGCCGACCCTCTCGGGATCGATCCACGGCTGCTGCTTGAACCAGCGGACGCCGGCGGTCAGGTCGGCGACCTCGACCGGACCGGAGAGTTGCCTCAGGACGAGGTTCTCGATCGCCTTGGTCTCGGCGGTCGCGACGCGACTGTCGAGGGTCGCGACGAGATAGCCCTCGCGCAGCAGGATCTGCTCGAAGAGAGCGCTCCCGGGCGGCGGCCAGAGCCGCCAGCTGTCCATCACCGCCGGTGCGTTGGGTTCGCCGTAGACGTAGACGATCA
>CAYZWR010000021.1:0-35210 GCA_964481735.1 uncultured Thermoanaerobaculia bacterium | reverse complement strand
GAGCCGGCGAAGCCCGAAGCCCGCGGCACGCCCGGTTCCGGAGCGCGCTCGATCTCGGGCGAAGATCGCCAGGGCTGGAAGCGCAACCTGCCCGAGTCGGGCGGCAGCCGCTCCGACGTCACCCGGCCCGGCGCCAACGTGAAGGAGCCCCCGGTCGAACGGGTGGTGGGAAGCGTGCGTCGTGGCACGCCCCGCGAGGATCCGACGCGGGTCCTCGGTTCGCCGGAGTCTCCCAAGACCTACGGCACGCCGCGGAGCCTCGAACGGACGCCCGGGATTGCCCCGACTCCGTCGCCTCGGACGTCGACCGGGCAGCCGAAGCCGTCTCCGACCTTCGATTCGCCGCGGAACGTGCAGCGGGCGCCGGGCGTCCAGGCCTCGCCCTCGCCACGCAGCACCTCCCCCACCCCGAGCGTGCGTAGCCAACCCGCGCCCCGCTCCTCGGGAGGCGGACCCAAGGCCAGCCCGGGCTCGGCGGGGAGTCGCCCGAGTGGCTCGGCCAAGAGCACCGGGGGCTCCGGCCGCAGCTCGGGCAGCGGCGCTTCGGGAAGCAAGGCGTCGCCTTCGGGAGGCTCCAAGGGCGACGGAGGCGGTGGCGGTCGCTGAGCTTGGGGGCCGGAGCGCGCGGCCGGGTGGTCTACAATCCTCCCGGCCATGCGTTCCGACCTCCTCTTTCGCGCCGCCTTCGTGCTGTACTGCGCGGAGGCCGGCATCTTCCTGCTCGTCGCACCGTGGAGCCCGGCCTGGGACCGCGTCGGTCTCCTGCTCGGTCTCGGGCTGCTGCGTCCCCTCTTCCTGAGCACCTGGCTGCGCGCGCTCTGTTCGGCGTTCGGGAGCGCCCACCTCGTCTGGTGCCTGCACGACCTCGATCTCCTGGTGCGCCCCCGTGCCTCCCATTCCCCCGCTCCCACCTCGGCTGCTGGCCATCAGTGATCGAGCGGCGCTCGGCGAGCTGGCCTGGGAGAGCTGGTGCAGCTCCCTTGCCGGGGCCGGCATCGACGGGCTCCAGGTCCGCGAGAAGACGCTCTCCGACCGAGAGGTCTGGCGGCTGGTCACCGCGGCCCGTCGTGCCTTCCCGCGGCCCGGGACCCTCCTGGTGAGCTCGCGCCCCGATCTCGCCATGGCGGGCGACGCCGACGGGGTCCAGCTGCCGGTGGAGGGGCTGCCGATCGCCGCGGCGCGGGCGTTGCTCGGCCCGCTCCGCCTGATCGGACGCTCCACCCACTCGCTCGAGGAGATCCGGGCCGCGCAGGCCGAGGGCGCCGACTACGTTCTCTACGGACCGATCTTCTCCACGCCCTCCAAGCTCGGCCGGCTCGAGCCGCGCGGGGTATCGTCGCTCGCCGAGGCGACGAAGATCGGCGTGCCGGTGATCGCCCTCGGTGGCATCGGGCCCGGCGAGGCGGCTGCGGTCCGCGAGGCGGGCGCCTGGGGCCTCGCGGGCATCCGGCTCTTCCAGCCCACGGCGCTCAGCAGCGCGGTGCTCCTCGAGCTGCGTCGGGTGTGGACCGACTGATGGCCGAGATCCTCGGACTGGGACTCGATCTGGTGGAGCTCGCCCGGATGGAGCGCCTGCTCCGCCGGCACGGCGAGGCGGTCGTGCGGCGCATCTGCCGGCCCGGCGAGGCGCGCCTCTGGTCGGGCGTCGCCGGAGCCGCGCACGTCGCCGGGCTCTTCGCCGCGAAGGAGGCGACGATGAAAGCGCTCGGAACCGGCTGGGCCGCCGGCGTCGGATTCCGCCAGATCGAGGTCCGGCGCGACGATCGCGGCGCGCCCCGGTTGATCCTGCACGGCGCCGCCGCGGCGCGCGCCGCCGAGCTCGGCGTCGGCCGCCTGCACCTGTCGATCACCCACGACGGCGTGAGCGCCGCGGCGGTCGTCGTCCTCGAGCGGGAGAACCCGGCGTGAGCGACGCCCTCCGACCGGAGACGGGCGCCTCGCCCGCCCGCGTCAAGTCCCGGATCCTCTTGATCGCGCTGCTGGTCCTCGCCCTCGATCAGTGGACGAAGTGGCTCGTCGAGGCGCATCTGCCCGAGCCGAGCTCGCAGGAGATCATTCCCGGCTGGCTCCACCTGTCGCACGTCCGCAACACCGGAGTCGCGTTCGGGATCTTCTCGCACCACGGCGCGAACGGCGCGGCGTGGATTCTCTCGGTGCTGGGACTCGCCGCGCTGGCGCTGGTCGGTTATTTCTTCTGGCGCGCACCCTCCGGGTCGACGCTGCTGCTGGTGGCGCTGGCCCTCGTCCTCGGCGGCGCGGTGGGCAACCTGCTCGATCGCCTGGCCACGGGCGCGGTCACCGATTTCATCGGGGTCTATCTCGGCAGCTATCGCTGGCCGGACTTCAACGTCGCCGACAGCGCGATCTCGGTGGGCATCGGGCTCATGCTGCTCGATTCGTTCCGCCCGCGACCCACGTGAGCGCCGGTTCCTGGCGGGTGACCGAAGCGGCCGCCGGAAAGCGGCTCGATCGGGCCCTCGCCGAGCAGTTGGCGCTGCCCCGCAACCAGGTTCAGAGCTGGCTCCGGCAAGGCCAGGTGACGGTGGACGGAGCGCCGGCGCGCAAGGCGGGACAGCTCCTGATCCCCGGCCAGCTCGTCGCCTGGGAGGTCCCCGATCCGCCGGAACAGCGCGTTCTTCCCGAAGCCGGCGAGCTTCAGCTGCTGCACGTCGACGACCAGCTGGTGGTCCTCGACAAGCCCGCCGACCTGACCGTCCATCCGGGAGCCGGACGCCGCGAGGGCACTCTGGTCCATCGCCTCCTGGCGCATTTTCCCGAGCTCGCCGGGGTCGGCGGCCCGGGCCGTCCCGGCATCGTCCATCGCCTGGACAAGGGGACCAGCGGGGTCCTGGTCGTCGCGCGCACACCGGCGGCCTACCGCGATCTGGTTCGCCAGTTCGCCGAACGCCGGATCGACAAGCGCTACCTGGCGATCGTTCGCGGCGCCCCGAGGGTCCCGGCCGGCCGGGTGGAGGCGCCGATCGGACGCCATCCGGTGCAGCGCCAGCGGATGGCGGTGCGCGCCGACGGACGGCTGGCCGTCTCGGGCTACCGCACGATCGCCGCGGCGCGCGGCCTGGCCCTGCTCGAAGTGCATCTGTTCACCGGCAGGACGCACCAGATCCGGGTGCACCTCCGCCATCTCGGTCATCCCATCGTCGGGGACACGACCTACGGCGATTCGCGGGCGACGCGACCGGGCCGTGCGATCGTTCCGCGCGGCTCGCTCGACCGACCGGCGCTGCATGCCTGGCGTATCGCCTTGACGCATCCGGGGACCGGCGCGCCTTGCAGCTTCGCGGCCCGGCTGCCGGACGATCTCGCCGACTTCTGGCGGGAGGCGACCGGGACGCCGCTGCCCGACCTCAGCCGTTGACCGGCCCGGGGCCGGGCTCTCCGCCCGCGACGAGCACGTCGACCCGCCCATTGAGCACCGAGCCCTCCGCGAGGACGACCCGGGCCGAGATGACGTCCCCTTCGACGTGTCCGCCTCGCGCGATCTCGACCCGCTCCTCGCCACGCACGTCGCCGCGGATCCGTCCCGCCACGACCACCGAACGCGCGTTCACCGGACCCTCCACCTCGCCGGAGGGCGTGACCGTCAGCTCGCCGTCGATCGCGATCTCCCCGGCGAGGCGCCCCTCGAGGATCAGGTCGAAGGCACCGGAGAGCCGTCCCGCGAGCCGCCCGTCCGCGCCGACCACCGCCGGCTGGCGCCGCCCTTCGCCCGGTCGGAGCGGGACGGCCGCGGTGGAGGGGTCATCCGGACGGCGGCGGCGCGAGAACATGGCGACCTCGTGGGACGAAAACGGCGGCCCGCAGGCCGCCGTTGGAGAGTCGTTTGGAGCGGGCAACGGGATTCGAACCCGCGACATCAAGCTTGGGAAGCTTGCACTCTACCAGCTGAGTTATGCCCGCACCCGTACCGAAGCGGCGACAATTTACCCGAGAGGTCCGAGCCGGTCAAGCATTGCGCTCCGCGCGCGAGCCGCTATACTGATTTCGCGATGCAGGCTTCGGGCACCGACCTTCCGGATCTCGAGCGCGGCGAAAGCCTCTACTTCTTCCCCGATCAACCGATGACCGCGGCGCAACTGCGCCGCCTGCTCGGGGAAGGACCCGACGAGCGCCGGGCGTGGGCCGTCTCCCACCTGCTGCGCTACGCCGAGTGGGACGATATCTGGGCCTACGTCGATCGTGATCAGGTGCGCGACCTCTTCGCCCTGCTCGATCTCCCGGCGAGCCTGCGCGCCGCCTGGGCGCGCATCCTCAAGATCGAGACCGCCCCGGTCGGCGGCCGCTAGTTCTCCGCCCCGGAAGGCTCCGGCTCCGCGCCCGCCGCCCGCTCGGCGAGAATCTCGCCGGCCCGCTGCTTGGCGAGCGCCACCAGGGGCGCCACGCGCTCGGCGGGCAGCAGGAAGACTCCGAGCGGGCCGTTCTCCATCCGTCCCCTGCCGAGCGCGAAGAAGCTCATGAGGTCGCCGCCGTGCGACGCCGGCTCGGCCGTGCGCGACAGGACCGTCACGACCACACCCACCGCCTCGCCGTGGAGATCGAACACCGGCAGGCCGAGCAGCGCCGGCGAGGCGTCGAGCACCCACGCCCGGCGTGGCTTCCTGATCTCTCCCGCGATGCGCGCCGACTCGAAGAACGCGGCGCGATCGAAGCCGGGCGAGAGCCGTGACACTCCCACGACCGTGTCGCCCACCGCCAGCGAGCGCGCGCCGCCGAAGGCGATGGCCGGCAGCGGGCGATCGGGAGGCGGATCGATCTGCAGGAAGGCCAGGTCGAGATCCGAGTCCGAGGCCGCCAGGAAGGCGCGGCGTTCCGTCGCCTCGCCGTCGATGGTGACGCGAAAGTCGGTCGGCGTGATCTTCAGCTTGAAGTCCTCGCCGTTGCCCATCTGCTCCACCGTCTCGATCAGGCGGTTGGCCGAGAGCTGGGAATTCCAGATCAGCACCAGCCCCGAAGCATCCACCAGCGCCCCTCGCGCCTCGAGCACCGACTCCTGATCCCGGACCGAGTCGTCCATGTTGAACTCGGTCTTGAGGATCACCCTGAGGCTCACCACGCTCGGGGCGATGCGCTCGAGCAGACGCGCGTAGTCCGCGCCGTCGCCGGCCGTGGCGGCGGTGGCCATCGCGACCAGCGCCGCCCCGACGAATCCGATCCTGCGCCGCTGGCTCATCTCCGGGGCTCCTTCCCTTCTTTCCACTCGGGCTCGAGAAAGACGAAGTGCGTCCGCGCTCCGCGCCGCACGAAGACCTCGACCACCGCCGGACGTTTTCCGAGGAGTTCCTGCATCTCGCGCTCGAAACCGGGGAGATCGACCACTTCCACGCCGGCGAGCGAGACGATGAGGTCGTCGACCCGCAGGCCCGCCATGTGCGCCCAACCACCGCTCGTCACCTCGGTGATCAGCAGACCGCGCTGCTCGCGCTCCCAGTGGCGCTCGATGCGGTCGAGGAAGGTCACCTCGCGGACCGAGAACTCGAACTCCTCCTGCCGCGCCTGCGGGGTCTCCGCCGAGGCGGTCGGCCGCGCTTCGAGTCGCACCGGGATCCGCAGCTCCTGGCCGCCGCGCAGCACCAGCAGGTCCACGGTCGCCCCGATCGGCGCCTCCTCCACCGTGCGGCGCAAGTCCTCGGCGTCCTGCTGCCGATGCGCGTCGAAGCGCTCGTCACCCAGGCCCAGCAGGAGATCTCCGACCGCCAGGCCGGCGCGCGCCGCCTCGGTCCACGGATAGACCTGCGTGATCCGGAAGCCCCGCCGGCCGGAGACCCCGAGGGCGGCCGCCAGATCGGTCGAGAGCACCTGGGTCTGGACGCCCAGCCAGGCCTTCGGCAGCTCCCCGCCCCAGCGCCGTCCCGCCTTGCCGGGGAGCCTGGCGAGCGCGAAGAGCTCCTCGTCGCGCCGGCGCAGGCGCAGCAGGAGATCCGCACCGCCAGCGCTCTCCAGCGCGGCGGCGAGCTCGTCGAGCGTGGCCACCGAGCGCTCGCCGACGCCGACCAGCACGTCCCCCTCCTGCACCTGCGGCTTGGCGGTCGCCGCCGCCTGACCGGGGCGCAGGCCGGTGACCAGCAGGCCGGAGCGAACCCGCAGGTTGCGCGCCATGGCGCCCGTCGAAGTGAGCTGCTCGGCGGTCAGCCCCAACGGGCGAAACTCCTCCTCGGGCCCGCGCAGGCGTTCCATCTCGACCGTGGTCGCGACGAGCTCGCGCCGTTCTCCGGCGCTCTCCACGAGCAGCCGGACGGGCGATCCCACGGCGAGCTCGGAGATCCGCTGGTAGAGCTCCGGCACCTGCTCGAAGAAGCGGACCGCGACCGGACGGCCGTCGATGGCGATCAACAGGTCGCCCGGCACGAGACCGGCCGCCGCCGCGGGAGAATCTGGGAGCACGGCGGAGATCAGGGCGCCCTCGTCGCGCCCGAGCTTGCTGACGGGCAGGGCGAAGAAGCCGAGGAAGCTCCGGCGCACCGCTCCGTCGCGCAGCGCGCGCGCCAGGACCTCGGCGGCGACCCGTGCCGGGATCGCGAATCCCATGCCTCCTCCGCCCAGCTCGTTGATGCCCACGACCCGTCCCGCGAGATCGACCAGCGGGCCACCGGAGTTGCCGGGCAGGATGAGCGCGTCGTGCTGGATCCACTGGGTGAACCAGCCGGTCGCCTGCCCGTCCTCGAGCTCCATCTCGGAGAGCTCGCTGCCGGAGAAATCGGTGAACACCCGGCGCGGGTTGGAGACGATGCCCAACGTCACCGACGACGAGAGCGCGAAGGGGTTACCCAACGCCAGGACCGGATCGCCGACCTCGAGACCCGCGTCGACCGCCAGCTGGGCCGGCTTCAACGGACGGCGCGGCCCACCGGGCGGCAGGCGAAGGCGCAACACCGAGAGGTCGGTGAGCGGATCGTGCGCCACCACGTCGGTCTCGAAGACCTCGCCGTCGGTCAAGGTGCAACGGATCCGGGTGCTGTCGCCCGCGACGTGGAAGTTGGTGAGCACGTGCCCCTGGTCGCTCACGATGACGCCACTCCCGGCGCTCGGGTAGCGCATCGCCCGGCCCTCGCCGAAACGGCGCGAAACCGCGCTGATGTTGACCAGCGCCGGGTAGACCTCGGCGGCCGCCCGCTCCACTTCGCGCGGCGACGGCGTCTCCGGCTGCGCCGTCACGGGCGTGGTGAAGAGCACCACGACCAGCGCGGCGAGAGCGCTCGGCAAGCAGCAGCGCACCGCTCAGCTGTCCCCGTCGAGCAGGTTGCCGAGCGGACCGAGCAGCGAGCCCTCCTCGCGCCGCCCGCGCGCGATTCCCGACGCCTGAACGACGCGCGACGCGAGCCGGGCGAAGGGCAGCGTCTGGAGCCAGACCTTGCCTGGACCGGTCACGGTGGCGAAGAAGAGCCCCTCGCCGCCGAAGAGGAAGGTCTTGACCCCGGAGACCATCTGGATGTCGTAGCCCACCCGGGACTCGAAGGCGACCAGGCAGCCGGTGTCGACCCGCAGCGTCTCGCCCGCCGCCAGGTCGCGCTCGACGATCGAGCCGCAGGCGTGCACGAAGGCCAGCCCGTCTCCCTCGAGCTTCTGGAGAATGAACCCCTCGCCGCCGAAGAGGCCGGCGCCGAGGCGCTTCTGGAACGCGATTCCGACGGCGATCCCCTTGGCCGCGCAGAGGAAGGAGTCCTTCTGGCAGAGCATCTGGCCGCCGTGCTGCGCGAGGTCCAGCGCCACGATCTTTCCCGGATAGGGGGCCGCGAAAGCGACCTTCTGCCGGCCGGCTCCGGCATTGCTGAACACCGTCATGAAGAGCGATTCGCCGGTGAGCACGCGCTTGCCCGCGGAGAGGAGCTTGCCGAGAAAATCGCTCGCCTGCGACTTCGCCGAGCCGTCTCCGAAGATGGTCTCCATCTGGATGCCGGGGTCCATGTAGAAGAAGGCCCCCGCCTCCGCCACGCAGGCCTCCTGCGGATCGAGGGTGACCTCCACGAACTGCATCTCGGCGCCGAAGATCTCGTAGTCGATCTCGTGCGCTCCGCCGGCGAGGGGCGGAGGCGGTGGCACGGCACGCGCCTCCGAGAAGGCCGCCGCGAGCTCCGGCACGCTGGCGATGGGAACCCAGTTCGCCATCCCGGCGGTGAACACGTGCGCCTGTCGATCCAGTTGACCGGAACGGATCCGAGCGACCAGCTCGGCTCGCGTCAGCGGTCCCTGCTGCCGCCCCTGCACCGCGATGTACCACGTCGGTTCGTCGTTCATACTCTCCCTTCGCGCCATGCGACGCGGAGTGTATCGCGGCGATAGAGTCGTCTCCATGGACGGCTCGCTCCTGCCGGCGGAGTCTTTCGCCCGGAGCCTCGAGCTGCTCACGCGCCTGGTGAGCGAGAGCTCGGCGAGCGGCGACGTCGCCGGTCTCGAACGGATGGCGGCGCTCCTCTCGGCGGAGCTCTCGGCCCGTGGCCTGGAGACCGCCGTCCGGCGCGCCCCCGGCGAGGGAGGTGCGCCGCTGCCGTTCGTCGAGGCTCGGAGCGCGCCTCGGGACCGACCGCCGCTCTTGCTCGTCGGGCACTTCGACACCGTCCTCGGCGCGGCCGCGCCGCACCGCGAGGCCGATCGCCTGATCGCCACGGGGGCGATCGACATGAAGGGGGGGCTGGCGGCGTTCTGCGGGGCGCTCGATCTGCTGCGCTCGCGCGGCCTGAATCCACCCGATCTCCGGCTCGTCGTGGTGCCCGACGAGGAGGTGAGCGGCATCGTGTCGACCTGGGCCATCGAGACGTTCGGCCGCGAGGCGCGGGCGCTCTGGGTCCTCGAGCCGGGCGAGCCGGCGGCGGACGGCGCCGAGACCCTGGTCGCGGGTCGGCGGGGAATGTTCCATTGGCGACTGCGCGTCGAGGGTCGAGCGGCGCACGCCGGGCTCGCCTTCTGGGACGGCCGCTCGGCGGTCGCTGCGACGGCGGAGTGGTGCGGGCGAGCCGCCGGGCTCGCGCAACGCCGAGGGGGGCCGATCGTCAACCTCTCCCGCATCCTGGGCGGCGGGCGCGCCTTCGTCGAGCAGCTCGCGGAACAGGCCGGGATCTTCGGAACGCTGCGCGAGCTCAACGTCGTTCCCGACCGGGCCGACGTGGAGGGCGAAGCCCGATTCCTCACCCGCGCCGAAGGGGAGGAGATCGCCGCCGAGCTCGCCCGCGCGGCGGCGGAGATCGCTGCGGCGCGCGAGGTGCGAATCGAATGGCGGCGCGACCGAGGGATCTCCCCTGTCGCGCCGGGCCCGGCGGGTCGGCCCTGGATCGAGCGCGCGGTCGAGCTCGCCCGGCACCGCGGATGGCGGCTCGAGGTGGAGACCGAGCGCGGTGGAATCTCGTTCCCGAACTTCCTCCCCGATCCCGCGCGTCTGCCGGTGCTCGACGGTCTCGGACCGGTCGGCGGCGGAATGCACACCCGGGAGGAGTTCGTCGACCTGCGGTCCTTCGCGCGGCGGATCGTGCTGCTCGCCGACCTGCTGGCCGCCGAAGCCGCTGCCGGCCCGTCCGTCTAGGGAGCGGGCTCGCGGAGCTCGACCTCGAAGAGCTTCGGCCAGTACTTGCCCGTGAGATAGAAGACCTTGCGTCGCGAATCGTAGGCGATGCCGTTGAGCACGTCGGCGCCCCGCCGCTCCTCCGGCGCGAGCAGACTCGACGCATCCACCCAAGCGGTGATCCGGCCGGTGGTCGGATCGATGCGCACGATCTCGTCCGCCAGCCAGATGTTGGCCCACAGCGCGCCCTCGGCCCACTCGAGCTCGTTAAGGTAGAACTGGGCCCGGTCGCCGCGCAGCACCTGCACTCGCCGCTCGACCGAGAAGTCGGCGGGTGAGCGAAAGGTCAACTGCGAGCTGCCATCGCTCTGCACCAGACTCTTGCCGTCGAAAGCGAGCCCCCACCCTTCGCCGCGGTAGGAATGCTCGCCGACCGCCGAGAAATCGGCCAGACGCCAGATCCGCGCCCGCTCGTTCTGCCAAGTCAGCTGGATCAGACGCTCCCCCACCAGCGCGAGCCCCTCGCCGAACTCCTCCCGGGGCAGCATGACCGAGCGCACGACCCGGCCGGTCGGGATCTCGACTTCGCGCAGCGACGAAGCACCGAACTGTCCGGTGCTTTCGAAGAGGCGTCCGGCGTGCCAGACCAACCCCTGGGTGAACGCCGCGGGATCGTGCGGATGCACGGCGCGGACGACCAGCTCCAGCCGGGGCGCCGCCGCTGCCGGCGGGACGTCTGCCGCCGGGGCGGCGCATCCCGGGGCCCCGATCAGGAGGCCGATCAGCGCGGTGCCGGGAACTCGCACTCGTCGAACCAGGAGGATTCGAGCAGAGCGGCTCCGATCGGCTCGCCCGGCGGTTCCACGCCCGCCGTTCGCGCGCTGGCGCTCGGCGCCGCGGGGCGCGCCAGGTGACGACCGATCTCGGAGCTAAGCGCCGCGAGGTGGGCCCGCTCGGAGCCGTCGAGCGGCACCAGGCGGTCGAGACGCTGCAGCAGATCCGCCAAGGCGACGTCGGCGCGCGAGCGGACCCAGGGCGCCGCGGCGGCGCTTCCCGACAGCTCGATGAGTCGCTCGGCGAAGACCCGCTGGACCACCCGCGCGAGCTCGGCCTGCCGCGGGTCGAGCAGCGCGGTATCCACGAACACCGTGTCGGCGACCGCCTCCAGCACTTCGTCGAAATCGGGCATCGTCGGGTTGCGACGATGATGGTCCACCAGGCGCGCGGCGCGTTCCGGCTGCAGCAGCGCGCGCACCGACAGATCGGCTGCGGTCGCCGCCGCACTGAGGGCATCGAAGGTCGGGCCGGTCCGGCGCGCCAGCTGCTCCGCGTTGGAGCCCAGGCCAGCGGGGCGCGGGAGGAGCTTGCGCAACAGCTCTTCCGGCAGGTCGAGAAAGGCCGGCGTGAGCGTCTCGAGCAGGGCGCTGAGCGCGCGCCGCTGGCGCTCCGCGCCGACCGGCCGCGCGGTCGAGGGTTGACCGTCGCCTCGCAAGGCATAGCGGTAGTCGACTCCGCCGAGCAGCTTGGCCACCGCCTGCAGCTGGAAGCGATGCCAGAGGTAGACGGGCGTCAGCGCCTCGTCGAGCAGCGCCAGCGGCTGGCCGGCGGCGACGTTGCGCTCGCCGAACCGGGCGAGCGCGATGCGGCGTACCCGCAGCGTGGTCTCGAACGCGTTCACCGGGTCCTCGCCGTTGTCCCACAGGCTCGCCCGCGGGTTCGCCGCGCCGGCGGGCCGCGCGTCCTCGTCGGTGAGGAAGACGTAGTTCTGCCGCAGCGCGTCGGCGACGAGCGCCGCCAGCTCGCTCCGCTCGTCGAGCCCGGGGGCGAACTCGGCATAGGCCCAGCGGATCGCCGCCAGATCCCACGCCCCGACCCCCACGCCATAGGCCTGGGAGAGATCCAGCTCGCCATTGCCTCCCACCTTCACCAAGGGCGCCGGATAGTCCATCACCGAGGCGCGGTCGCCGTAGGTGCTCGCCGCGAAGTTGTGCGCCAGACCCAGGGCATGGCCCACCTCGTGCGCGGCGAGCTGGCGGATTCGCGCCAGCGCCAGCTCGACCGGATCCGCCGGACCGCCGCGACCGCTGCCGTCGCTGCCCAGCAGGCCCTCGAAGAGCAGGCGGTCGTGGCGCACGCGCAGCGAGCCCAGGGTGACGTGCCCCTTCAGTCGTTCGCCGGTGCGGGGATCCACGACGCCGCCGCCGTAGGACCAGCCGCGGGTCGAGCGGTGCACCCACTGGATCACGTTGTAGCGCACGTCGAGCGGATCCGCCCCTTCCGGCAGGAGCTCCACCCGGAAGGCATCGACGAAGCCGGCCTCGTCGAAAGCGCGCGCCCACCACGAGGCGCCCTCGACGAGCGCCGAGCGGACCGGCTCGGGCGCGCCGCGGTCGACGTAGTAGACGATCGGACGCCGCACCGTCGAACGCGCGGCCGACGGGTCGGTCTTCTCCAGCCGATGGCGCACGATCCAGCCCCGTTCGAGCCGCTCCGCGAGTGGCACCGCGTAGTCGCGGAACGCCACCGCGTAGGAGCCCATGCGGGGATCGAACTCGCGTGGCCTGAAGCCCGCGTCGGGCAGACGCACGAACGACTGGTGCTGCACGAAGCTGATCGCCCGCGGATCCTCCCCCACTTCGCGGATCCGCTCGCCCGGTCGGGAGGTCGTGAAGGTCAGCCGGGACTCGAGCTCGACGTTGTCCGGGAAGGCGTGGCAGCTGTCGGCGTCGATCGCGCTGCGCTCGCGGTCGAGGACGAAGGTCCCCTGGTTGGCTTCGGCCAGTCGCTCGGCGATCCCGTGAGCGTCGCGCAGCAGAAAGGCCGTCAGGTCGATCAGCCGCCGCCCCTCGCCGTCCCGCGCCAGGATCTCGCCCGACCAGAGGACCGACGGTGCGAACGACTGCTCGACGCTCCGCCGCTCGTCGGTGGCGCCGGTGAGCGCGCGAGACCCGAGGTTCCGCGCTTCGAGCAAGAGGCGGCCGCCGAGCTCACGCCAGGCGACGATCCGGCTCTCGCCGAGCTGCCCGCGGTCGAGCCCCACCGGATTCGAGCCGAGCCCCGTGGCGATCCCCTCGTAGTACAGGAGCTCGGCCGGCGCGCCTCCCGCGGAGGACGCCAGGGGAATCACGGCGAGGACCCTGCCGCTCGCCACGTCGACGTAGAGATCGAGCAGGCCGGGCCGATGCTCCAGACCGGCGACCCGCGTGGTGATCGGCGAGGGACCGCTCGCGGCCTGACCCTCGGGGGGCGTCGCGGGTTCGGGGCGCGTGCTCGCGCAGCCGAGCGCCAAGCCGGCGAGCAGGCCGACCAGAGCGTGTCGAAGCGTCATGGGCAGATCCTAGCGTGGCCCGGGACCCGACGCCGCGCGGCGCGGCGGGACGGCGAGCGGCGCCTCACCGAGGCGTCCGGCGAGCCAACTCGCCGCGCCGTACCAGGCGAACGACCAGGCGAGGCCGAGCAGGACCGCCAGCGCGAATCCGGCGAGCAGCGTCGGCTCGCCCGCCGAGAGCTCGGAGAACTCGCGCGCCACGTCGTCGCCGATCAGCTCGCGGTGCGCCGCCCAGGGCGGAACCTGGACGACGAGCAGCGAGCCGATCTCGTAGGCGTCGCCGGTCAGCGAGACGAAGGGCGCGAAGGCGCACGGCAGCAGCGCGCCGTAGCCGAACGCGAGGCCGCGACGCGCCAGGCGCCGGAGCGCCCAGACCCCGGGCAGGAGAGTCAGCAGATAGGGAGCGAGATCCGTGGCCAGGTAGACCAGGTCACTGCCTCCGGTGTCGAACCCGGAGAGGCGCCCGGCGTACTCGCTGCCGGGGTGCACGAAGGGGAAGATCCGCGCCAGGCCCGCGGCGCCGTAGAGCGGGTCGATGTCCAGCCGGGTGACGCTCCCCCCGGCGAGCATGCACCCGAAGGCGTGCGCCAGCTCGTGAAGCGGCACGTAGATCCACCAGCCGACGACCAGGCCCAGAGCGAGTGGAAAGAGCGCCCGGCTGCCCTCTGCCAGGCAGCGGTCGAGCCCCCCCATGAGATCGCCCAGTGGGCTGCGCAGGTGGCCGAGCGGCCCGGCGCGAGGCGCGGTCGCCGTCGCCCTCATGGCGCGATCTCCCAGCTCTGCGGAGCGAGCTCGAGGCGCCGGCCGTCCGGCAGCAGGAACGCGGCGCGGGTCGTCAGCTCCGGGGCCGACCGCCCGCTCAGCCGCAGCTCGATCGGCCCGCTGGCCGCCTCCTGCCCCCCTTCGAGGAGTGGCAGGTAGAGCCGCACGCGATCCGCCTGCCGCATCGCGCGCATGGTGTTCTTCTCCTCGCCGAACAGCACTTCGACGCGCTGGAACTGGCCGGGATCGACCTCCCCGAGGATCGCGCCCGTGGCGCGCAGCTCCACGAAGTTGCTCTCGAGGAAGGCGACTTCCGTGTTCTCCGAGCTCGGGTTCCGCAGCGTGAGGCGAACCTTCCAACGGCGATCGCCGCGCTCCAGGACGTCGAGCGCGAGCTCGAGCGCCGGCTGCGCCGCCGAAGGCGAGAGCACGTCGATCAGGTTCTCGGCCGAGAGCGACAGCCGCTCGCTCGGGCGCGGCAACCGGTAGTAGATCTCGCCCAGCCGGTGGGAGCTCTCCCAGGCGCCCAGCCGCCGGCGAAACTCCTCGACGTAGGCCGTCGCGGTGCGCACGACCCGGATGCGGTCTCCGGCCGCGAGTCGCCACTCCGCGACCTGGGACGGCGCCTTGGCGGCGAACTCCCAGACCTGGCGGTCGATCCCCTGCAGGCTGAATCCGGTCTGCAGCTCGAGCCCCCGCGCGGCGAGCAGTTGACCGAGCGAGAGCTCGGTGCTGGTACCTCTCGCCGCACCCTCGCGTGTCCTCCAGGTCGCCGTTCCCAGGACCACCGCGCCGATCAGATAGGGGCGCTCGAGCTCCGCCAGCCGGCGGTGGTTCGCCTCCACCGCGGCGAGATCCCACGCCTTCGGATCCTCGGCCTCCCCAGGGCGCTGCCCGTAGAGAAAACCGACGACGAAGTCGACCTCGGCCGCCACGCTCGCCGCGAGGGGGGTGCCCAACCAGGCGCGATCGATCTCCGCCGAGAGGAACAGCTGACTGCCAAGAGCGCGCCGCAGCTTCCCGAGGGTCTGCGCGAAGTGCTCGCCCTGGTCCCGCGGTGCGATCCGGAGATGGACGCCGACCGGCAGCATGCCGGCCTGCTCGGCTTCGATCCGCAGGCTCTTGATCGCCACCGCCAACCGCTCCGCGACCTGTTCGGCGCGGCGATCGCCAGGCCGCCAGTCGCCCTCCACCACCAGCGTGGTCGCCGTCCGGCGTGGCACCTGCGGCCAGGATCGCCGGGTCAGCCGTGGCTCGCCGACCCAACCGAGCTCGGCCGCCTGGAGGAAGATCTCGCGCACCCCGAGCTCGCCCAGACGAATCTGCGTCCCGGGCGCGAGCTCGCCCGACTCCTCGGCGAGCCAGAGGGCCGATCCGGGCGGCTTCACCGGGCGCTCGGCGCCGAGACAACCCGCCAGCACGGCGAGCAAGGCGCAGCCGACGCCCTTCGCGAGGCTCTGACCGCTCATCGTACGGGGATTGTAATCGCGACCTCGAGGCCGCCGGTAGGAAGGTTGCGCGCCGTCAGCGTCCCCTCGTGCTCCTCGACGATCCGCCGCGCGATCGGCAGGCCGAGGCCGGTCCCGCCGGCGTGGGTCGAGAAGTAGGGCTCGAAGATCCGCTCGAGGAGCTCCTCCGGTACCCCCGGACCGTCGTCGGAAACCCGGATCCGCGCCTGCCCCTCCAGCGCCTCCAGGGCGACCGCCACGCGCCCCTTGCCCGAGGAGGCGCGCATGGCGTTCTCGATCAGGTTGCGCAGCGCCCGCGCCAAGAGCCGGCCGTCGAAGCGCGCCGCGAGCTCCGGCGGTCCGGCCGCGAGCTCGACCTGGACACCGCTGGGCGACGCGTCGCGGTACATCTCGACCACCTCCTGGAGCGTCGCCACGAGGTCGCCGGGTTGACGATCGATCGCCGGGATGTGGCTGTAGGTCGAGAAGTCCGACGCGATGCCGCGCAGCTCCTCGACCTGCTTGAGGATGTTCGTCGTACAGCGCTCGAACACGCTCGCGAAGTGGTCGCGATCGCGGGTCCAGGCCTCGCGCAGGTGCTCGGCGGAGAGCCGGATCGGGGTCAACGGGTTCTTGATTTCGTGCGCGATGATGCGCGCCATCTCGGCCCACGCGGCGAGCCGCTGCGCGCGCAGGACCTCGGAGATGTCCTCGACGATGAACAGGAAACCCGGCTCGCCGCCCCCCGCGAGCGGGACCCAGACCAGCGACCAGTCGCGCGCCTCGCCGCGTGTCGGCGCCAGGCGCACGGTCTCCTGCACCAACTCCTCGCCGGCCGCGCCGACGAAGCGCGCCGCCGGCGCGAGCTCGGGACGCAGTTCGAGCCGAGTCTCCAGCCGATCCCCCGGCGCCACGCGCAGCAGCTCGCGGGCCAGCCGATTGGAGAGCAGCACGTTCCCGGAACGGTCGACGTAGACCACCGCCGAGGTGACCGCCTCGACGATTCCATCGACCAGCCGCTTCTCGCGCAGCAGTTGCGCCCGCCCCTCCGCGATCCGGCGCGCCATCTGATCGATCGCGTCGGCGAGAGCGGCCAGCTCCAGCCCGCTCGGACGAACCCCCAGACCGGTCGCGCCAGCGGCGATCCGCTGGGTGCCGGCGACCAGCTCGGTGATCGGACGGGTGAAGGCCCGCGCCAGACGCGTGCCGAGCGCCGCGAGGAGGAGGAACGCGGCGAGCGTCGCCAGCAGCGTGCGCCGCTGGATGCGCTCGGTTTCGGCGATCGCCTCCTCCTGCTGGGCCAGCAGGGGCATCGCCAGGAAGAGGCGGCTCTGCCGCGGCTCGGATCCCGGGACCGCGAGCGCGGCGTAGAGCTCCAGGAACTCGGCGCGTCCGGCGCGCGCCGCGCGCGCCACCAGCCGGTCGCCCTCGAGGGCCAGCCGCTCCCAGACCGCTCCGGGGAGGCGCCGGGGGAGCAGTCCGGCGGCGAACAGCTCCCGCTTGCTCGAGGCATAGACTTCGCCCCCCCAGTAGAGGTGGATCTCGTGGCCAACGACCCGCGAGAGCCATTCCAGCAAGGCGTCGTCCAGCGCCGTGCCGACTCCGAAGCCGGGCTCGAGCGACAGCACGTACTCGCCGAGCACGCGCTGCGCGGAGTTGAGGGCCGCTTCGGCGGCGAGGCGCTGCTCCCGCTCGACTCGTTGCCCCAGCGCCTGCGAGAGCAGGCCGTAGAGCAGCCCCAACGGCACCAGGATGAGCAGCGAGTAGAGCAGGATCAGGCGCTTCGAGTAGGAGCGCAGGGTTCGCCCGACCATGTCGCGCACCATCGAGCGCGGCAGCGCGAGAGCGAGCAGGGCCAGGCCGAGAATGGCGAGCGCCGCCAGCGCTCCGGCAACGTGCACCGCGACGCGCTCGAGCCGCGCGGTCGGGCGGAGCGCGCGCAGGAAGAGCGCCGCGGTGAGCCCCTCGGCGTGCCGCGTGACGACCGGCAGCAGCCCGTCCGGTGTCGCCACCCGTCCGCCCTCCCGAGGTGCGATCACCGCGGCACGCGCGGGCGTCGCCTCCTTCCAGGGCGACAGCTCGACCTCGCCCCGCTCCGAGTAGAGGACCCAGGGGGAGCGCGAGGGCAGCGCGTCGCCGCTGCGTCGCGCGCCGCTCCAGCGCAGCAGGTCGGCCGCGAGGTCCTCGATGACCCGCGGCCGGGGGCCGAATCCGGGCCTGGGCACCAGCCAGTAGCGCACCTTCACCACCGGCTCGCCGGCGGCCGAGAGCTGCGCCTCGCCAGCGATGCTGCGCGCCCGGAACGCGGGCGGCACCAGCCCCGCCCAGCGCGCCGGCGAACGATCGAGCTCGCCCAGCTCATCCAAGGGGAGCCCATAGGAGAAGCTGCTCGGCGGCTCGCCGGGCCAGTCGAGCGCCAGCGCGGAGAGGGCGTCCGGCCGGGCCAGGGGCGAGGCGCGCCAGAGCGCGTAGGCGAGGTCTCCCCGGTCGTCGAGCACGCCCCAGCTCGCGACCGCGTGCGCCAGGTCCACCCGCGCGAAGTGTCCCGCCAGGCTCCTTTCGATCTCGCCGAGGCGAGCGGGCCCCGGGGGCAAGAGCAGCTCGAGCTCTCCGGTGGCCGCGCTCTCGAGCCGCAGCCGCGCCCCGACTTCCCAGGCCCCCGCCGAGAGGATGACCGCCAGGAGCAGCGCCAACACCCAGCTCCCGGCCCTGACCCGCCGCCTGACCAGGCAGGTCAACGCACCGAAGACCGCCGCCGCGCAGCCGACCCGGACGGCGGCGAGGTTCACCCCGAAACCCATGCCGGAGATCAGATCGAGCTCGTCGACCGGCCAGGGCACCGCGAGCTCGGCGATGCCGATCAGGACGCCGAGACCGAGCGCCGCGGCGAGCCAGAGCCGGCCTCGCGAAGCCGCCTTCCCGAGGCGCCAACCGATCGCCCCCACCGCCAGGCCGACGGCGAGAATCAGCGTCTCGCGCCGCCCCGCACCCATCCCCAGAGCGATGGCGAGCAATCCGACCCAGCCGTGGAGCGCCGCGGTCCAGGCGCGCACGGGATCGAGCAGCACCGTCCGGGCGAGCAGCGAGAGGGCCATCCCGCGCAGCGCGGCGAGACCGAGGAGCCCGAGCCCGAGCAAAGCGAGAGCCCAGCGCCGCCAACTCGGGGCGGCCGTCTTGCCCGGCTCGACCGGACCCTCCAAAGCGAGAGTCGGGGCGCCCGGCGACGCGACGAGAGTCCAGCCGGCGCTCGCGGGCGGGCGGGCGGCCAGGCACCAACGCGCCCAGCGCGGCGGCGAAGCGATGGCAAGGGTCAGCGGCGGCGCCTCCGCGAACAGCCGGCTCTCCGCGGCAACCAAGCGATAGGTCCGGCCGTCCCGACCGACCACGCGGCGCGACGCGAGGAGCGTCGCCGAGGTCGCGCCCTGCCGCGCCGCGTAGCCGCTCGCGGGTAGCTCCTCGACCGCCAGGCGGTGCAGCAGGCCGGCGCCGCCCCAGACCAGCGGCTCGCCCGAAGGATCCAACAGCAGGAAAGTCCGGCTGGGCAGGCTCGCCGCGGCGAGCCGTTCGAGCGCGCGAAACGCCGCGCCATCTCCCTCGGCGGGCGGCAACCCGCCGAGAGCGGTCGACAGTTTCTCCAGGTCGCCCGCCAAGCCCTCCCAGGTCCGCGTGTACGCCCGCTCCAGCCGCTCGACCGAGGGGGCCGCCTCGCGGCGGGCCCGGGCCTCGACCAGGTCCGCCGCGATCAGCAGTCCCAGCGAGGCCGCCAGGAACCCGCTCAACAGCCAGCGCTCGCGCGCCGGCGGCGCCGCGCGGCGCCAAAGCAGCCAGAGCGCCACCACGGCCAGTCCCATCCACCAGGTGGGGCGCGCGAGAATCAGCGCGGGAGCGAGCAGCAGCGCCAGCTCGGAGCGGGTCGCTGCGGCGGAGACGCTCATCGACCTTCCGGCGGGCCTTGCAAGCCGGTTGCCGGCCGGTCGACGGTCAGCGCGTCACCATCGGAAGGTCGATGCCCTGCTCGCGGGCGAAGGCCAGTGCCTCCGGGTATCCGGCGTCGGCGTGACGCACCACCCCCATGCCGGGGTCCGTCGTGAGCACCCTCTCCAGGCGGCGCGCCGCCTCGTCGGTCCCGTCGGCGACGATCACCATGCCAGCGTGCAGCGAGTTGCCGATACCGACGCCGCCGCCATGATGGAAGGAGACCCAGGTGGCCCCGTTGACCGCATTGATCAACGCGTTGAGGATCGGC
This sequence comes from uncultured Thermoanaerobaculia bacterium, assembly GCA_964481735.1. Classification (GTDB taxonomy): domain Bacteria; phylum Acidobacteriota; class Thermoanaerobaculia; order Multivoradales; family JAGPDF01; genus JAGPDF01. The sequence continues at coordinate 15,918 of CAYZWR010000021.1, read as the reverse complement.
CAGTCGGCGATCGCGTCCGAACCGTCGCGCATGCCTTCGGTCTCGCGGTGCGGCGAGGCGACCGATCCGCAATCGAGGTGATCGCGCCCGACGACGATCGGCGCGGAGACCCGTCCGCTGCGCACCAGCTCGTTGAACGCCGCACCGGCCCGCGCCCGCTCGCCGTAGCCCAGCCAGCAGATGCGCGCCGGCAGGCCCTGGAAGGCGACGCGCTGCTGTGCCATGCGGATCCAGCGGTGCAACCCCCGGTCGCCCGGAAAGACCTCGAGGATCGCCTCGTCGGTCGCCGCGAGATCCGCCGGGTCGCCGCTCAGCACCGCCCAGCGGAAGGGGCCTTTCCCCGCGCAGAACAGCGGGCGAATGAAGCGCGGCACGAAACCCGGGATGTCGAACGCCGCGGACACGCCGGCGTCCCGCGCCTGGCCACGCAGGTTGTTGCCGTAGTCGAAGGTCACCGCGCCCCGCCGCTGGAGCTCGAGCATGGCCTCGACGTGGGCCCCCATCGAGCGCATCGCGCGCCGAACGTACTCGGCCGGGTCGTCACGCCGCAGCTCGAGCGCGGCGCGATAGGGGATGCCGTGGGGCACGTAGCCGTTCAGGTTGTCGTGCGCCGAGGTCTGGTCGGTGAGCACGTCGGGCACCAGTCCGCGCTCGAGCATCCCCTCGAGGAGGTCGACCGCGTTGGCCTCGACACCGATCGACACCGCCTCGCGGCGATCGCGGGCGGCGAGCGCCTCGTCGATGCCCGCCGCGAGCGAGGTCGCCACGCGATCGAGATAGCGCGTGGCCAGGCGCTTCTCGAGCCGGGTCCGCTCGACCTCGGCGACCAGACATACCCCTTCGTTCATCGTCACGGCGAGCGGCTGGGCTCCCCCCATGCCACCCAGCCCGGCGGTCACGGTGAGGCGGCCCGCCAGGCTGCCGCCGAAGCTCTGGCGCGCCAGCTCGGCCAGAGTCTCGTAGGTCCCTTGCAGGATCCCCTGGGTCCCGATGTAGATCCAGGAGCCGGCGGTCATCTGGCCGTACATCGTGAGCCCGAGGCCCTCGAGCCGGCGAAACTCGTCGATCGTCGCCCATTTCGGCACCAGGTTCGAGTTGGCGATGAGGACGCGCGGGGCGTCGGGGTGGGTGCGGAAAACCGCGACCGGCTTGCCCGACTGAACCATCAGCGTCTCGTCGCCCGCGAGACGGCGCAGCGCGGTCACCATCGCCTCGAAACAAGTCCAATCGCGAGCCGCCTTCCCGGAACCGCCGTAGACCACCAGGTCGTCCGGCCGTTCCGCCACCTCCGGGTCGAGGTTGTTCATCAGCATGCGGAGGGCTGCCTCCTGCAGCCAGCCGCGGCAGGAGAGGTCGCCTCCGCGCGGTGCGCGCACCGTGCGGGCGGTTGCAGTCACGAGGGTCATGACGCGATTGTAGCGGGGTCCCCACCCGTTCGCATCCGCGCTCCCACCCGTTCGGTGGTTGGCTCCCGGAGCGCGCCCGGAGCAGACTTGCGGGGCCGCTTGGGCGATAGCGGCTGCGACAGCGTGCCGGGGGGGGGATTCGCCATGTCCGCCGAACACCTCGACGAGCACCACGCTCCGAGGCGACGTCGGCCGAGCGACGGTCCGGAGCGACCGCATCGCTTTGCTTTCGTCATCCATCCGCTGCACCTCGGCCAGGTGCTGAGCCATCCCGCGCTGCGCTGGGCCCGCGTCCTGCCGAGCGAGCTCGTCGAGCGGCTCGCCGCGCTCCTGCCCCCGTTCCAGCTCAGCCACATCACGGGCGGCCGTTCGCCGGCGACCGGCCAGCGGATCGAGGGAATCCTCCTCAGCCTCGGCTCGACGCCCCGGCAGATGCTCACCCGCCCTCCTCGCTTCACCTACGATCGCCTCGTCCGCGCGGCGCGGCGCGCCGAGCGCAGTGGCGCCCGGATCCTCGGCCTCGGGGCCTATACCAAGGTGGTCGGCGATGCGGGTCTCACCGTGGCCCGCGAGGCGGCGCTGCCGGTCACCAGCGGCAACAGCCTGACCGTCGCGGCGACCCTGGAGACGGCGAAAGTGGCCGCGCGGCGCATGGGACTCGAGGACCTGACGAGCGGCCGCGCGATGATCGTCGGGGCGACCGGATCGATCGGCTCGGTCTGCTCGCGGCTCATCGCGCGCGCCATTCGACGAGTCGTTCTGGTCTCCATCGAGCCCGAGCGCCTCGCGGCGCTCAAGGCGAGGATCGAGAGCGAGACCCCGGGAGCCGAAGTGGTGACGGCGCTCGAGTCGTGCACCCACCTGCCCGACTGTGACCTGGTGGTCACCGCGACCTCGGCGTTCGGCCAGCGGGTTCTCGAGCTCGCCCACTGCAAGCCCGGCGCGGTCGTGCTCGACGTCGCCCTGCCGACCGACATCAGCGCCGAAGAGGCGGCCGTGCGGCCGGACGTCCTGGTGGTGGAGAGTGGCGAGGTGGTGATCCCGGGCCCGATCGACCTCGGCTACGACGTCGGACTGCCGCGCGGCGTGGCCTACGCCTGCCTGGCCGAGGCCGCGCTGCTGGCGATGGACGGCACTTTCGAGAGCTATACCCTCGGGCGCGACATCGAGGTCGAGCGGGTGAAGAACATCTTCCGGCTGTTTCGCAAGCACGGCCTGCGCATCGCCGAGCTGCGCTCCTTCGGCCGCGAGCTCTCGGAAGCGGATTTCGCCGAGCGGCGCGCTCGCGCGACCCGGCTGCGGAGCGATCCGGCGCTCTTCGCCCAGACTTGCGCCGAAGCCGCTCGCCGCCTGGAAGCCATCCCGCCCCGTTCCAAAGGCCTCTCCGCGCAGGCCGCCAAGCAGTCGGGCCTGCGCGAGAAGAAGCCCGCGCGCGCGGCCCACCGCGCCGGACCGGCCTGAGCGAAGCGGCCGGCGATCCGGCGATCAGGAGATTCAGCCCTCGTCCGCGGCTCCGGCCGAACGCTCCCGCTTGCGCTCCGCGCGCCGGTGCTTGGCGCGCAACCGCTCGCGCGCCGCGCGCTGCGGCGGTCGGGTGGCGCGGCGCTTCTTCGGCGGCCGCTCCGCCCGTTCCACCAGAGCCGCCAGCCGCTCGACGGCATCGCGGCGGTTGCGCTCCTGCGTGCGGTAGCGCTGGGCCAGGATGAGGATCTCCCCCTCCGCGGTCGCCCTCCGGCCGGCGATCCGCAGCAGGCGATCGCGCACCTCCGGCGACAGGCTCCGCGAGGCTCGGGCGTCGAATCGCAGGCGCACCGCCGTCGCGACCTTGTTGACGTTCTGCCCGCCCGGCCCGGAGGCGCGCAACACCTCGAACACGAGCTCTTCGCTGGGAATCGCCATGCGCCGATCATTCCACGAGGCAGTCCAAGCCGTGCATGGTGGCGCAGAGCGCGGCGTGCTACCTTCTCCGCGATGCGCACCTCGCCTCTCCTCGGCCTCGTCGCGGCGGCGCTGCTCACCGTCCATCCGGCGCCGTGCACCGCTCAGACCGCCCGGGTCCCCAGCGACGAGATCCTGCGGGCGATCACCGACGACGATCCGGCGCCGCTCCCCCGCTCGCTCGCGATCGAGGAGATCGGTCTGCCGCTGCCTCTCCCCGTGGGGGGCGAAGCACCTCCCACCGGCCAGGTCTTCACCCCGCCGGAGTATGCCCGCAACCGGGGGATCCTGATCCGCTGGGGAAGCTTCAACGCGATCCTCACCGCGATGACCGTGGCCATCACCTCGGGCGACCCGTCGGCGGTCGTCTGGGTGATCGTCGCGGACGCCAGCCAGCAGGCGAGCGCCAGCAACACCTTGACCGGCGCGGGAGCCGACATGTCGCGGGTCGAGTTCCTCGTCGCGCCGACCAACACGGTCTGGATCCGTGACTACGGCCCGCGCTTCATCGAGGAGGACAAGACCCTGGCGATCGTGGACCACGTCTACAATCGCCCCCGCCCGCTCGACGACCAGATCCCCGACGCCATCGCCGCGGCGTGGGGCCTCGCCGGCTACGACCTGCCGCTCACCCACGGCGGCGGCAACTTCCATCTCTTCGCCGACGGCCAGGCCTTCATGAGCGACTTGGTGCTCGCCGAGAATCCCGGCCTCGATGCCGGGGATGTCGCGAGCCTCTTCGCGCAGTACGAGAACCTCGACCTCACCATCTTTCCCGGCTTCCCCAGCAGCTTCGACTCCACCCGGCACATCGACATGTGGCTGCTGCCGGCCCGCGACCGGGTGGCGATCGTCGGTGAGTACGATCCGGCGGACGGAGCGCCCTACACGATCACCGAGGACGCCGTCGCCGAGCTCGCGCTGCGCGGCTACACCGTGCTGCGCACTCCTGGCTGGTGCGACGGCTGCCCCGGCTTCGGAACCCATTACACCTACACCAACGCGGTGGTGCTCAACCGCGTGGTCCTGGTGCCGCAGTACTCCGCCCACCCGGTGGAGAACGCCGCGGCGCTCTTGACCTTCGCCGCGGCCTTCCCCGGCAGGCAGATCGTCGGCCTCGACGCCGACGCGATCGTCGGCTCGGCCGGGGTCTTCCACTGCATCGTGATGCACGTGCCCGACCCGGAGTGGATCTTCGAGGATGGCTTCGAAACCTCGGATCTCTCGATCTGGTCGGCGAGCAGTCCCTAGGAGGCTCTCGCCACGCTCATCCGGCAGGCCGCGGCGGTACCTCCGCCCGCAGCGGCACGACGAGGCGGAAGAGCGCGCCCCCGGCCGGGGGCGACTCGAGCTCGAGCGTGCCGCCCATGCGCCGCGCCAGCGCGCGCGACAGCGCCAGCCCGATGCCGAGGCCGCCGTGGCGACGCGTGTTCGATGAATCCAGCTGGCTGAAGCGCTCGAAGATCGCCTCTGCCTGTCCCGACGGAACCCCGGTGCCGGTGTCCTGGACGACGAGGTCCAGGAGGATCCCGTCGGGCACTTCGGGGACCAGCCTGGCGCGTACCCTCACCTCGCCTCGCTCGGTGCACTTCAGCGCGTTGGAGATCAGGTGGCGCAGGATCTGGCGGAGCCGGCGGCAGTCGCCGAGCAGCCAGGCGGGCTGGGCGAAATCCTGCTCCAGGATGAGGCCGAGCCCGCGCTGCTCCGCGGCCTCGCGGTGACTGTCGAGCGCGTCGCGGAGCGCGGCCGCGAGGTCGAACGCACTCTCGTCGAGGGTCAGCTTGCCAGCCTCGAGCTGAGCGAAGTCGAGCAGGTCGCCGACCATGGTCAGGAGCCCTTCGGCAGCGCGTTGCGCGGTCGTCGCGTGGCGGCGCTGCCGCTCGTCGAGATCCGAGTCGAGGAGCAGCTCGTTCATGCCGAGGAAGACGTGCAGCGGGGTCCGCAGTTCGTGGCTCACCGCCGCGAGGAAGCCCGACTTGGCCCGACTCGCCTCGAGCGCTTCGTCGCGCGCCCGTTGCAGTTCGCGGTTGCGCTCGGCGAGCTCACTGGCATCCCGGCGTGCCCGGGCCACCGCGGCCACGGCGGTCAGCGCCACGCCGAGCAGCGCAGCGACCACGGCGATCGCCGCCCAACGCGCCCGGGCGATCGCCCGCCGCCAGTAGCCGGCGTCGTAGTCGACGCCGACCACCGCCTCGACGGCGCCGTTGCGGTCGCGCAACGGAACGAACGCCGACACCCAGGTGCCCCAACGGTCGCTGACCGGCACTCTCTCGAACACCGCCACGCCCGCGAACGCCCGATCCAGGCCCGGGATCTTCGGCTCGTAGACCTCGCCGACCGGGGTGCGCGCCTCGCGCTCGCCCGCGAAGCGACCGTCGTGGTCGTAGTCGGTCTCCGAATCGACCAGCAGCACGATCCGTCCGTCGGGCAGTCGCCGGAACGTGTAGATGTCGGCGACGCGTGGATTGACCTCCAACCACCTCTTCTGCGCCGCGATGATGGCGAGGTAGCGCGGATCGTCGGCGGCCACGTCGAGCGGCAGAGCGGCATGGCCCAGCAGCTCGAGCTCGCGGGCGTAGGTCGGCGCCATCGCACCCACCAGGCGCTCGACCTCGCGCGCCGCCCGCCGCCCGGCCTGCTCGATGCCGAACCAGCCCAGCGCCAGCCCCCCCGCGAGGGTCGCGAAGGCCAGCCAACGGCTGTGCCGCTGCCGGGTGACCGTCGCCAGGGCGAACGTTCCCCCGAGCGCGGCCGCCGCGAGCAGGACGAAATCCCAGGGAGGCGCGAGGAGCATGGCGGCGCGTCAGTCGAGCTCGGCGAGCAAGTCGTCGAGCCCGCCTCCGATGAGAGTGTCGGCCCGGGCGAGGTCCGGTGCCATCTCCCGATCCTCGTCCCAGCGCGCGATGCGCTCCCGGACGCGGCCGTGCAGGCGTTCGAGAGCCGGGCTGGTCCGCAGCGGGCGCAAGAGGTCGATCCCTTGCGCGGCCGCGGTGAGCTCGACCGCGAGGATTCGCTGCACGTTCGCCGCCACCTCCTGGAGCTTGAGCGCCGCCGTCATCCCCATGGAGACGTGGTCCTCCTTGTCCGCCGAGGTCGGGATCGAATCCACGCTGGCCGGATGCGCCAGCACCTTGTTCTCCGCGACCAGCGACGCGGCCGTCACCTGCGCCATCATGAAGCCCGAATTGAGACCTGCGTGCTCGACCAGGAACGGGGGGAGGCCGGAGAAGGCGTCGTTGGTCAGTTTCTCGAGGCGCCGCTCCGAGATCGAGCCGAGCTCGGCGAGGGCGATGGCGAGGAAGTCCGCCGCGAAGGCCATCGGCTCGCCGTGGAAGTTCCCGCCCGAGAGCGCAGCATCGTCCTCGCCGAAGATCAGCGGGTTGTCGGTCGCCGCGTTCATCTCCACGGCGAGCTTGGTCTCCACGTCCGCGAGCACGTCGCGCACCGCACCGTGAACCTGCGGCATGCAGCGCAGCGAATAGGGGTCCTGGATCCGCACGTCGCCCACGCGGTGCGATTCGCGGATCGCCGAGCCCTGGAGGAGCCGCCAGAGGTTCGCCGCCGAGGCACGCTGACCGGCATAGGGCCGGGTGGCGTGGATGCGTGCGTCGAAGGCCGCGTCGGTGCCGCGCAGAGCGTCGGCGGTCAGCGCCCCGACCAGGTCGGCCGTGCGCACCAGGCGCCGCGCCGCGAGCGCCGCCAGCGCCACCAGCGAGGTCATCGCCTGGGTCCCGTTGATCAGGCCCAGCCCCTCGCGCGGCGCCAGGACGAGCGGCGCGAGGCCTGCCGCCTGGAGCGCCTCGGCGGCCGGAAGCCGACGGCCGCGGTACCACGCCTCGCCGCGGCCGATCAGCGGCAACGCGAGATGGGCCAACGGAGCGAGATCGCCCGAAGCGCCGACCGAGCCGCGCGAGGGCACCACCGGATGGAGACTCCGCGCGAGGAACTCGAGGAGGCGGTCGACGATCTGCTCGCGCACCCCGGAGTGACCGCGCGCCAGCGTGTTGGCGCGCAGCAGGAGCATCCCGCGCACCGTGATCTCCGAGAGCGGCTCCCCCATGCCGGCAGCGTGCGAGAGGACCAGGCGCTCCTGCAGCATCGCGAGATCGGCCGAGGCGATTCGCACGTTGGCGAGATTGCCGAACCCGGTGTTGACGCCGTAGACCGCCTGGCCGCTCTCCGTCGCCCGCTCGATCGTCGCGCGCGCGGCGCGCACGCGACGCCGGGCGTCGTCGGCGAGGCTCACCCGCGCTCCGTCGCGCACCACCGCCGAGAAGTCCTCGAGCCCGAGCGAGCGGCCGTCGATCTGGATCTCGCCTGTCATCGCGTTCACTCCCATTCGATCGTCGCCGGCGGTTTCGAAGTCACGTCGTAGACCACCCGGTTGATGCCTCGGACTTCGTTGACGATCCGGTTCGCCACCCGGCCCAGGAGCTCGTGCGGCAAGTGGCTCCAGTCGGCGGTCATGAAGTCGTGCGTCTCCACGGCGCGCAACGCGACCACGTTCTCGTAGGTGCGGAAGTCCCCCATGACGCCGACCGACTTGACCGGGAGCAGCACCGCGAAGGCCTGGGACGTGCGCTCGTACCATCCTGCATCGCGCAGCTCGTCGAGGAAGACGGCGTCGGCCTCCTGCAGGAGCCGCACCCGCTCGGCATCGACCGGGCCGAGAATGCGCACCGCGAGGCCGGGACCGGGGAAGGGGTGGCGCGCGATGAACTCCTCGGCCAGGCCGAGCTCGCGGCCGAGCTGGCGAACCTCGTCCTTGAACAACCAGCGCAGCGGCTCGACGAGGTCGAAGCCGAGGCGTTCGGGCAGCCCACCGACGTTGTGATGGCTCTTGATCACCGCCGACGGGCCGCGCACCGAGGTCGATTCGATGACGTCGGGATAGAGCGTCCCCTGGGCGAGATAGCGCACGCCCTGCAGCCGCTTCGCCTCGCGCTCGAAGACGTCGATGAAGACCTGCCCGATCGCCTTGCGCTTGGCCTCCGGCTCCTCGATCCCGGCGAGCGCGGCGAGGAAGTCCGTCCCCGCGTCGGCGGTGATCACCGGGATCCCCAGACCCTCCGCGAGGCTCATCTCGACCTGGCGGCGTTCGCCCTTGCGCAGCAGACCGGTATCGACGAAGACCGACACCAGTCGCTCCCCCACCGCTCGCCGGAGAAGCGCCGCGGTCACCGCGGAGTCGACTCCACCCGAGATCCCGCACAGCACCCGATCGGCGCCGATCCGCTGGCGCAGAGACGCTGTGGCCTCGGCGAGGAACGATGCCATGGTCCAGTCCCCGCGCGCGGCGCAGGCCCGGTAGAGGAAGTTGTGCAGCATCGCCGAGCCCTGGCGGGTATGCGACACCTCGGGGTGGAACTGGATGGCGTAGAGCCCGCGCTCAGCGTCCTCGAAGCCGACGATGTCGACGTTCTCCGAGCGCCCGGTCACCCGCGCCCCGGGCGGGGTTCGCGTCACGTGGTCGCCGTGGCTCATCCAGACCGTCTCGCGGGGCTCCAGGCCCGCGAACAGGATTCCCGGGTCGTCGATCTCGACCTCCGCCCGTCCGTACTCCCGGCGCGCCCCCGGTTCGACGACGCCGCCGAGCAGATGGGCCGCCGCCTGCATGCCGTAGCAGATGCCGAGCACCGGGATCCCCAGCGCGAAGAGCTCGGGGTCGGGCAGCGGCGAACCGCTGTCGTAGACGCTCTGCGGGCCTCCCGAGAGAATCAGGCCGATCGGCGACCGGCGACGGACCTCCGCCGCCGGCAGGTCGAAGGGGTGGACCTCGCAGTAGACCCGATGCTCGCGCACCCGCCGGGCGATGAGCTGGGTGAACTGACTGCCGAAATCGAGGATGAGCACCGTCTGGTGCGCGACCGTCGTCATAGCTTCGCCTCGTGCTTGAGATCGCGCGTCATCAGCTCGTGCACCGCCTGTCGTGCGGGTTTGCCCTCGTACATGACCGCGACCATCTGCTCGGTGATCGGCATCTCGATTCCCGCGTCCGCCGCCAGGCGACGTACCACCAGCGAGTTGCGCACGCCCTCCGAGACCTCGCTCGTCCCGCCCAGGATCTCCTCCAGGGACCGCCCCTTGGCCAGCTCCACGCCGGTCCGCCGGTTGCGCGACAGTCCGCCGGTGCAGGTGAGCACCAGGTCGCCCAGGCCGGCGAGGCCGGAGAAGGTCTGCGCGTCGCCGCCGTAGGCCAGGCCGAGCCGCGAGATCTCGTGCAGCCCCCGGGTGATCAGCGCCGCCAGGGTGTTGTGCCCCAGGCCGAGGCCGGAGACGATCCCGGCACCGATCGCGATCACGTTCTTGGCGGTTCCTCCGAGTTCCACGCCCACCACGTCGGTCGACGAGTAGAGACGCAAGGTCGGGCTCGACAGGCGATGGCGCAGCAGCGCCGCGAGCTCCACGTCCTCGCTCGCGATGACCGCCGCCGAGGGAACTCCGCGGGCGAGCTCGGCGGCGAACGTCGGCCCCGAGAAGACGGCGAAGCGGCAGGGCGCGCCGACCCGCCGCGCCTCCTCGGCCGACACGGTGCTCATCCGGGCGAGCGTCTCGGCTTCGATCCCCTTGGCGGCGGACACCACCAGCAGCGGACGGCGCGAGGCGCGCGCCGCGAGGAACTCGGCGAGCACCTCGCGATAGCCGTGCGACGGCGCGGCGACGATCAGCGGCTCGGCTCCCGCGAGCACCTCCAGGTCGTGCGTGACCTCGATCTCCTCCGGCAGCGTGACCCCGGGCAGGTAGTGCCGGTTCTCGCGCGCGGCGGCGATCTCCACCGCCGCTTCCTCGCGCCGCACCCAGAGCAGCACGCGCTCCCCCGACCGTGCGGCGCTCACCGCCAGAGCGGTGCCGAACGAGCCCCCGCCGAGAATCCCGATCGCGCTCATCGCTCTCTCCTCCCCCCACCCAGGCGCCGCTCGCCGCCGGCCAGCAGCCGGCGGAGATTCGAGCGATGCTTCGACACCACCAGCAGCGAGCAGGCGCAGGCGATCGCGAGCTCGACCCGGGTCACCGGCGCGGCCCATCCCAGGCGGGCGAACATCCAGGCCGCCGGAGGAACGGCGAGCGCCGCCACGAGACTGCCGAGCGAGACGTACCGGCTGGCCACGACGACCGCCAGGAAAGCCAACAGCGCCAGGCCGCCGGCCAGCGGAAAGAGGGACACCAGCGCGCCGAAACCGGTCGCCACGCCCTTGCCGCCGCGGAATCCGAAGTAGACCGGAAAGACATGGCCGAGCATCGCCGCGAAGGCCGCGCCGGCCACGATCTCGGGCGGCGCTTCGAGGGCGCGGGCCACGCGCACCGGAACAATCCCCTTGCCGATGTCGAGCAGCAACACGAGCAGCGCCGGCCAGCGTCCCGCCGTCCGCAGCACGTTGGTAGCCCCCGCGTTGCCGCTGCCCAGGGTGCGCACGTCGGCGCGCTGCAACAACCAGACGACCACCAGGCTGAAGGCGATCGAGCCCAGCAGATAAGACCCGAGGAACAGCGGTACCCAGCGCACTAGGGGGCCCCCGCGAGCGGCAGGGCAGCGACCGGGCGATAGCGCGCGCCGCCCGGGCCGAGCGTGCTCTCGACGAGGCTGGCCGCGCGCCAGCTCAACGCCTCGCCGGCCAACGGCATGGCGAGCTCCTGCCAGCGGCCGCGCGCCGGCGCCGGCCAGGGGGGCGCGCAGCGCGCCAGCGTGACGTGCGGGCGGAAGGGCTTGTCGTCGAAGGCCACCTCCGACGCGACCAGGGCCTCCCGCGTCGCGACGGCGAGCGCCGCGAGCTCGCCGGCCGGCTCCAACCCGATCCAGGCGATCCGTGCCGGCCCGTGGTCCGGAAAGCAGCCCGCTCGCTCGAAACGCGCGGCGATCGGCGCGCAGGCGCGCAATCGCCCGGCGAGCGCCGCCTCGATCCCGGGCAGCGCGCTGGCCGCCGTCTCGCCGAGGAAGGCGAGCGTGAGGTGGAGGTTCTCGGCCGCCACCCAGCGCGCCGCGGGGAGCTTGCTCCGCCAGCGTCCCAGGGCATCGCCGAGCCGGCGCTTGGTCTCCGGCGGCAGGTCGAGGGCCACGAAGAGCCTCACGCTGCCGGGCCTCCGGTCCCGCCGGCGGGCTGGGCGTCGAGCAGGCGACGCCGCAACAACTCGAGCGCCGCCTGGGCCGCGAAAGCGCGCACCCGCCGGCGGTCGCCGGGAAAGCGCGCCGCGCGATGCACCACCTCCTCGGGTTCCGGTCCGGCCACGGCGAGGTGGACCGTTCCGACCGGCTTCTCGGCGCTGCCTCCCTCCGGACCCGCGATGCCGGTCACGCCGATTCCGAAATCGGCCCCGGCCTGGCGCCGCGCTCCGAGCGCGAGCGCCTCGGCGACCCGTTGCGAGACGGCGCCCTGCTCCGCGATCGCCGCCGCTGGCACCTCGGCGAGCTGCGTCTTCGCCTGGTTCGCATAGACCACCAGGCCAGCCACGAAATACCGGCTACTGCCCGGGATGCGGGTGAGGCGCTCGGCGATCAGCCCGCCGGTGCACGACTCCGCGGTCGCCACCGTCCGGCCCGCCGCGGCGAGCAGCCTTCCGACGACCTCCTCGAGCGAGACGTCGTCGCCCTCGCCGTACACCCCCGCGCCGAGCAGCTCACGGACCCGCGTCGACATCCGGTCGAGCTGGCTCCGGCGCTCGGGCTCCGTTCCCTCCGCGTTGAGCACCACCGAGATCTCGCCCGCGCCGGCGAGCAGCGTGATCCACTGCCGCCCGAACTCGCCGTACGCCGGGCTCAACGCGAGGTCGACCTCCGACTCGGGACGCAGCGCCACCTTGAGCGTCCGGCGCTCACGCCCGCGAGCCGAGGATCGGGCGGCCAGCCACGGCTCGAGCTCGCGCCGCACCAGCTCGTCGAGCTCGAAGGGCACCCCGGGGAAGAGGAACAGCGTCCGGCCATCGCGCTCGAACCGCTGCCCGGGCGCGGTGCCCTTGGAATTGGCGAGCGCCTGCCCGCCCTCCAGCACCTCGGCCTGACGGTGGTTGTTCGGCGCGAGGCGGCGGCCGAGCGCGGCGAACCGGCGCTCCATCTCGGCGAGGATCTCCGGCTGCTCGCGCAATCCGACTCCCAGCGCCGCGGCGGCAGCCTCGCGCGTGACGTCGTCAGCCGTCGGGCCGAGCCCGCCACAGACCAGCACGAGGTCGGTCGCGCTCCACAGGCTGCGCAGCTCGGCGGCGAGCGCCGTCTCGTCGTCCCCGACCACGCTCTTCTTGACGAGCGCGACGCCATGGCGCTCGAGCACCGCCGCGAGGCGGAGCGAGTTGGTGTCCAGTCGGTCGGTCGAGAGCAGCTCGCTGCCGACGGCGAGGATGGCCGCGCGCACGCCGTGATGATAGCAACGGGCTCGAGACCGTCCCGTTCCGGTTTGACAGGCAGGGCCGTGGAACTTACGATCCCACGCGCATGCATCGCCAGCTTCGCGCCCTCGCTGCTTCCGCCCTCTTCATCCTGTCCGCCGGACTCCATCCCGGCTGGGCACAGGTCTGGGGTGGAGATCGCGCCCTGCTGCTGCGCCGCGGCACCGAGGTCGAGCTCCAGCTGCCAGGGCGCGGGACCCTGCTCGACCTTCCAGGCGACGTGCGGATCGACGGGGTGGCCGACGACGACGCCACGACCTGGCTGACCGGCACCCGCCGCGACCCCACCGGGCGGGAGCTCTACCTCGCCCGAGTCGAAGCGGGCATCCTGCGCGAGATCGCTCCGCCTGCGCCCCGCGTGGGCCGGCTGCGCGCCGAGCCCCTGGCGGTGCGCGCCAGGGGCGGCGTCTCCGGCCTGGTCTGGCTGGAGGGTGACTCCCCGCAGCGGTTCGCGGTGCGCTTCGCCTCCCGGGCCGGCGACGGCTGGCAGGCCTCTCAGGAGATCGCGCCCTCGGGACCCGGCAGCCAGCTCGCCCTCGCGACCGCGAGCCTCGCCGACGGCAGCACGCTGCTGGCGTGGAGTCGCTTCGACGGCCGTGACGACGAGATCGTCTTCAGCCACCGCGCCGCCGGGGAGTGGAGCGCCCCGCAGGCGGTCGCGGAGGACAACCCGGTCCCGGACATCACGCCGACGCTGGCCGCCCAGGCGACGGGCGCTCTCGCGGCCTGGAGCCGCTACGACGGCCACGAGTACCGGGTCGTGACCGCCACCTTCGACGGCACCCGCTGGAGCGCTCCCCGCGAGGTGGGCGGGCCGGGCTCGCTCGAACCCGCGCTCGCCGTGCTCGGCGAGACCACCTACCTGCTCTATCAGCGGGCGACGCCGCGCAGCTGGGAGCTCGCGGAGCTCGCCACCGGCGGCGAGGTGAGGCGGCGGGCGCGCTTCGCCCGTGACGCCGGGCCGCGTCCGGTGGTGGTGACGACCGGACCGGGCGGACGGCCCGGCCTGCGCTGGCCCGACGCGACGCAGCCCGCGGTCTGGGAGCCCTGAGTCAGAGCGTCGGCGAGTCGACGCCGATCCGCTCGACGACGAGCGGCGGCGCAACCGCCTCGTCGGCCACCTCGAAGCAGGCGGCGAAGCGCTCGACCAGGCCGGAATCGTCGCTGCGCAGATAGACCCGCGCCAGCTCCTCGCCGGCGTGGACTTCCCGGCCCAGGCGGGCGACGTAACGCAGGCTCACCCCGAGGTCGATCGCGTCGTCGGGGTGGAGCCGGCCGGCGCCGGCCTCGAGCAGCAGGAACCCCAGGCGACGCGTCGCGACGCGGGCGAGCCTTCCCGAGCGCGGCGCGGTGAGGATCCGCTCCACCGGCGCGAGCGGCAGCTCCGGACGATCGAACCAGCGTCGGTCGGCGCCTTGCGCCGCGGCCCAACGGACGAATCGCTCACGGGCCGCGCCGGACGCCAGCAGCTGGCGGAGCCGAGCTTCCGTCCAGTCGGCGCCGCTCGCGCGCGCGAGCTCGAGCGCCAGGGCCACGGTGAGGTCGACCGTCTCGCCCGGGCCGCGCCCCTCCAGACAATCGAGGGTCTCGCGAATCTCGCAAGCGTGTCCTGCCCAGTCGCCGAGCGGCTGGCTCATGTCGGTGATCAGCGCGGCCGCCCGGCGGCCCAGCTCGTGCGAGATCTCGACCAGCAGCCGGGCGAGCCGGGCAGCGTCTTCCCGCGCCTGGAGAAACGCGCCGTCGCCGCACTTCACGTCGAACACGATGGAATTCGCGCCGGTCGCCAGTTTCTTCGAGAGGATGCTCGCGACGATGAGTGGCAAGGCCTCCACGGTCGCGGTGTGGTTGCGCAGGGCGTAGAGCCGGCGATCGGCCGGCGCGATGCCGCGGGTCGCCACGCCGAGCGCGATCCCCGACTCCGCCAGCAGCGCGCGCGCCCGCTCCGCGGAGAGCTCCTGACGGATCCCCGGGATCGCCTCGAGCTTGTCCGCGGTTCCGCCGGTGTGCCCCAACCCGCGGCCGGTGAGCATCACCACCGGCGCGCCAGCCGCGGCGAGCAGGGGCGCGAGGACCAGGGAGACCTTGTCTCCGATCCCGCCGGTCGAGTGCTTGTCGCAGAGGCGCGGGAACTCCGCGCCGAGATTCCACCGCTCCCCCGAGTCGAGCATCGCCTGGGTGAGCGCCCGCGTCTGCTCGACGTCCAGTCCGCGGATCGCGGCCCCCATGAGGAACGCGGCGAGCTGCGCGTCGCTCCAGCTGCCGTCCGCCGCCGCTGCCGCGACCTCTCGGAGGTCGTCGTCCCCGAGGGGGATCCCGCCGCGCAGCCGGGAGAGGATCTCGTAGGCGGTGCCCAGCTTCAGCTCCCCTTGGGCGCCGCCCCGGCCTCCTGCTGCGCGGTCGCGAAGTAGGGCGACTGCGGGTGCTCCTCGACGATCCGCCGATAGGCCGCGGCGGCATCCTCGCGCTTGCCCATCGACTCGTAGGTGAGCGCGAGCTGGTAGAGGATCACGTCGTTGGGTAGCGGCCGATCGGCCTGTTCGAGCATCTTCGCCAGCTCGTCCGCGACCGCCTGCGACTTGCCCTGGTCGCGATCGAGTCGGTAGAGGTTCACCCGCGCCGTCGCCGCGAGCGGTCCGGTCGGCTCGTCGTCCAGGAACTCGGTCCACAGCCGGCGGGCGCGTTCGGCATCGTTCTCGGCGAGGGCGATCTGCGCCAGGTAGAGCTTGGCGACCTGCCCGACGCGGCCGCCGCCGAAACGCGAATCGAGCGCCGTGAAGAGCTCGCGCGCCTTGTCCCGCCGGGCGCTCTCGCTGGCGAAGGAGGGGCTCGTCGGATCGTCGGGCCGGGCCCCCGTAGCGACGATCGGCGCGTCGTAGACCCGCAAACCGTGCGCCAGCAGGTCGTTGGCGGAGGCCCTGCGGCTGTTCCACCAGAGGAAGAGCGCGACCCCCACCAGCGCGACGCCCAGTGCGGCGGCGACGGCCCAGACGATGGTGCGGGCGTGGTCCTCCGCGTAGTGGATGCCGCGGTCGAGTGCCTCTTTGAGCTCGTTTCGCTTCAGGTCTTCGCGATGTGCCGAATCCATGCGACCAGGTCCTCGTTTCTCGATTCGTCCCGCGCCTCGCGGCGCCGTGCAATGGCTTGCTGGTGCGGCTGGGAGGAGTCGAACCCCCGACCAAGAGCTTAGGACGCTCCTGCT
>CAYZWR010000020.1:0-36196 GCA_964481735.1 uncultured Thermoanaerobaculia bacterium | reverse complement strand
GTACCAGTCCCAGTCCTCCGTGTTCGGGTCGAAGTAGTGGAAGCGGAACTGCACGCTGGGCAACCCGGCATAGGCCGAGATGTCGAGCGACACCGTCTCGCCGGGGGCGGCATAGAAGCCGCCGTGGTCCTCGTTCCAGGAGAGCAGATTGGTCCAGTTGACGCCGTCGGTCGAAGCGTCGATCTCGAGGAAGTCCAAGTTCGCGAAGTTCTGGTAGTTGATCACTGCGCCGAGCGCGAGCGGAGCCGTGGCGGCGCAGAAGTTGAAGGTCGGGGTGACGAGCTCGGTGTCGAACTCCCCGGGGGTGGCGTCACTCGACGCACAGGCCACGTCGCCGGTCGAGCCGGTGTAGTTGCCGGCCTCGCCGCAACCCGCGAGGTTGCTCCAGACCGCGCCGCCAGCGCCATTGTCGACCACCGTCCAATCGCCGGGCAATCCCGCGTTGAAATCGACCTGGAACAGGATGGCTTCGGGCGTCGCGGGGGAGGCGACTTGGTGGTCGCGCGAATAGTCCTTGGGACGTGCGAGCTCGTCGAGCTTCGCGGCGTCGGCGGGGAAGGTCGCGAGCAGAGTCGCAGCCAGGGTGAGCAGCAGCATTCGGCGCATGGTGTGGTTCCCCTCCATGGGAGATCACTTCGTGAAAAACGTCACAAGTTGGACTCTAGCAACACCCCGCTTGATCTTCAACGAACCCGCTCAGGGCTCCGGCGGCGTCGCCTCGAGGGTGGCGACGAGCTCGAGCAGGGTCTCCATGCGGCGCTTGGCTCCCTCGGGATCGGTCGTCGGGTAGCGACTGGTCAGGGTGACCAAGCGGCCGCCGCCATCGGGATGGAGGAAGAAGATCGCGCGCTCCTCGCTGCCGCCGCGCTCGGCGCGCGTGGTGTACGCCGGGCCGGTGGGCGCGACGAGCTGTGCCGCTCCGAGCACCTTGCCGCCCTCGCCCTCGACGACGTCGCGATAGGCCTTGGTCACCGCGACCAGGTCGACGCCGGCGGGATCCTCCACGGCGACGGCGAGCGCGATCGCGGCATCGTCCGCCCGCAGCTCCAGCGTCGAGCCCTGATTGGTCGCCACCGTCACCCCGGTGGGGAGCTCGCTCCAGCGCAACCCCAGCGCGCGATTCTCGATCGGTTGCGGCGCGGCCGGGGGCGCCGGCGGGCGGCAGCCGGCGACGAGCAGGGTCGAGAGGCAGCAGAGCGTGGAGAACGAGCGTCGGATCATGGCGGAGCTCCTCGCGGCTCGCACTCTAGCGCCTCCGGCGGGCGCCGTCTCAGGGCGCCACCAGCCCCACCTCGCCGGCGCGCGGATCGCCTGCCGCTTCGAGGGAGCCGTCGGCGAGCCGCCGCACCAGATTCACTTTGGGCAGATCCTTGGCGGCGACGAGCCGGTGGCCGCGCCGCGCGAGATCGTTCGCGGCGTCACCGTCCAGGGCGCCCGCTTCGTGCTCGAGTTGATCGGGGAGCCACTGATGATGGAGACGTGGCCGCGCCACGGCGGCGCGCGCCCCGTCGCCCTCGAGCAGCGCCAGGAAGACCTGCAGGATCGCGCTCGGGATGCGCGATCCGCCGCGACCGCCGAGCGCGATCGTCTCGCCGTCCCGCCAGGCGATGGTGGGCGCCATCGACGACAGCGGCCGTCGGCCCGGCGCGATCGCATTGCCCTCCCCCTGGATCAGCCCGTACTCGTTCGGGCGCCCGGCCGCGGTGGTGAAGTCGTCCATCTGGTCGTTGAGAAAGTAGCCGGCGCCGGCGACCCACAGCCCGCACCCGTAGAGCTCGTTGAGCGTCGTGGTGAGCGCGACGGTCATGCCTTCGCCGTCGATCACCGAGAGGTGGGTGGTCTCGCCCGGCTCGCGTCGTGGCGGGTTGCCGAGGCTCGCCGAGGGGGTCGCTCGCTGGCGGTCGAGGCGCCCCGCCAGCTGGTCGAGGCGGGCGGGGGCGAGGAGCTCGTCGAGCAGCCGGGGCGAGAGCTCGGCATCGCCGAGCCGGTAGCGGTCGGCGAACGCGCGCCGCAGGGCCTCGGCCAGAAGGTGGGCGCGGGCCGGCGAGCCGGCCGGCAGGGCGCGCCACTCGAGCCGCTCGAGCAACCCCAGGGCCTCGCCCAGGATGAACCCGCCGGAGGAGGGGAGCGGCAACGCGGCGAAGCTCCAACCGAAGCGCTCGAATCGCAGCGGCTCGCGCCAGACCGGCCGGTAGGCCATCAGGTCCGCGGCGGTGAGGAGGCCACCGTGCCGGCGGCTGGCGGACTCGATCGCTTCGGCGACCGGACCGCTCACGATCCCCGCCGGCCCGGACTCGGCGTAGCGCTCGAGGGTCGCCGCGAGGCCGGGAAGATGAAGGCGCTCGCCCCAGCCCGGGGGCTTGCCGCCGGGCAGCCAGATCTCGGCGGTCTCCGGAAAGCGCCGCAGCCGGTCGCGGTCGGCAGCCAGGGTCGCCGCGGTGCGCGCCGAGATCTCGACCGGAACCGTGGCGAGGGCGATCGCCGGCTCGACCACCCGGCGCCAGGGAAGCCGGCCGAAGCGCCGGTGGAGCTCGAAGTAGCCCGCCGGCGAGCCGGGGACCGCGGCGGCGAGGGGTCCGTAGCGCGAGGCTCCCGGCCGTGGTTCGCCGCGGGCGTCGAGGAACATGGTGGCGCTGGCGGCCGCGGGCGCCACCTCGCGAAAGTCGAGCGCGGCGACTTCGCCGGCGCGCCGCACCAGCGCGAATCCGCCGCCGCCGAGGTTGCCCGCTTCGGGATAGACGACCGCGAGCGCCAGCGCCGTCGCGACCGCGGCGTCGGCGGCGTTGCCGCCCGCCGCGAGGATCTCGAGTCCCGCGGCGGCCGCCCGTTCGTCGCCCGCGGTGATCGCGGCAGGGCGGGAGCGCGGGCCGGCCGCGGCGACCAGCGGGCCAGCGGTCAGCGTGAGCAGCAGAGCGAACCACCGGCGCGAGGGGCTCGGGCTCATGACCCGCAAGCCTAGCGAACCTGGCGTGGCGTCGGCGCTTGACGGGCGGAGCAGGGTCCTCTAAGATGGAGTAAGTGAATAATCACTTACACCCCTCGGACGAGTTGCTGACGGCACCGACCGCGCGCCAGACCGAGATCCTCGAGCGGGCCGCGGAGCTGGTCGCCGAAAGTGGTCTCGCCAATCTCACCTTGAAGCGGGTCGCGGATCGGGTGGGTTTCACCGAGGCCGCCATCTACCGCCACTTTCCCAACAAGCAGGCGCTCGTCTTCGCGCTGATCGATCAGCTCGGCGGCCGTCTGCTCGGACCGATCGCCGCGCTCGCTGCGGCGCACGACCGGCCGCCCCGCGAGCGGTTGCTCGCCATGGTGCGTCATCACGTCCACGTGCTGCGCTCGACGGGTGGCTTGCCGATCCTGCTGGTGGCCGAGGGGCTCGCCACCGGGAATCGAGAGCTCGTCGGGCGACTGGGGAGCGTGATGCGGGCCTATCTGGAGCGTCTCGCGGCGGTGCTCGGCGAGCTCGCCCTGCCGGTCGCCCTCCCGCCGGAGCGCCAGGCCGCGATGTTCCTCGGGCTGCCGGTGGCGCTCGGCATGCAGCTGCGCGCGGTGCCCGAGCTGGCGCCGAGCGACGACGAAGTGGATGCCCTGGTGCGCTTCTACGTCGGGGCTTTGACCGCGGCCGCGCCGCCGGAGGAGAAGCCATGAGCGCGCCCACGAAGGTGCTGTGGACTCTGCCGGCGATCGCCCTCGCCGGGCTCACGCTCGCGCTGCCCGCGCAGGCCGCCGAGCCGCAGCTCACCCTCTCGGCCGCGGTCGAGACGGCGCTCGGTGCCTATCCGAGCGTCGCCGCCGCCCGCGCCCGCCTCACCGAGGCGGCCGAGGCCGTCGCCGAGGCGCAGGCGACCCACGGCCCACTCCTGCGCCTCGGTCTCTCCGGGCTGCAGTACGACGACCCGATGCTGACCAGCCCGATCCACGCCTTCACTCCGAGCGGGATCCCGCCCTTCGACGAGACGCTGTTCCAGGGCTCGCTCAACGTGAGCTGGACCTTCTTCGACTCGGGCGCGCGTCGCGAGCGGACGCGCGCCGCGACCGAGCAGCAGGCGGCGGCCGCAGCCGCGCTCGGCGCGACCGAGCAGGCGCTCGCCGCGCGCGTGGCGACCGCCTACGGCCAGGCCCTGGCGCGCCGCGAGGCCCTCGCCGCCGAAGAGGCCCGGCTGGTCGCGCTCCGGCTCGAGCTCGAGCGTGCCGGGCTGATGTTCGCCGCCGGCAAGTCGCCCGAGGTCGAGCGGCTGCGCGCCGAGGCGGCGCTCGCCGGCGCCGAGGCCGATCGGACCCGGGCGGCGACCGCGCTCGACTCCGCCGAGCGCGACCTCGCGCGTCTGCTCGGTGCCGACGTCGAGGAGACGCGCGCCGCCGGCCTCGCACCGCTCGCTTCGCCGCCGACCCCGCCGGTCGAACGCCCTGCGTTGCACGAGCAGGCGGTGGCCGCGAGCCCGGCGGTCGAGGCCGCCCGCCGCTCGGCCCAGGCCGCCGACGCGGCCCGCGCGTTGGCGCGCACCGCGTACTTCCCCGAGCTCAAGCTGGTGGGCGCGCTGCAGGAGTTCGCGGCGGCGGGGGTCGATCCGGTCGCCGACTGGAACGCCGGCGTCCAGGTCTCGATCCCGCTCTGGGACGGCGGCGTGACCGGGAGTCGCGTCGCCCGCGCGGCTGCCGCCACCGACACCGCGAAGAGCACGCTGGCGCAGGCCGAGCTCGACGCGCGCGAGGCGGTCGATCGCGCCCTCGCGACGCTCGCCGAGTCCGCGGCGCGCGCGGTGGCCCTCGAGCGCGCCGCTGCACGCTTAGTCGAGGTCGCGCGCATCCAGAAGCTCCTGCTCGAGGTCGGTTCGGGCACGCAGACCGACTACCTCGCGGCCGAGTCCGAGCTCGCTCTGACCCGCGCCCGCTTCGCCGAAGCCGAGATCTCCGCCCGCCTCGCCCGCGTCGAGCTCGCGCGCGCGACCGGCGAGCTCTCGCCCGATTGGCTGCGCCGCAACCTGGAGACCGCCCGATGAGCCCGAAGCGCATCGTCCCCGTCGTCGTATTGCTCGCCGCGGGCGGCTTCGCCGCCTGGAATCTGGTCTGGAAGCCGCGCGCGGCGGACAAGGACGGCCTGGTGGCTTCCGGCACCGTCGAGGCGACCGACGCCCAGCTGGGCTTCCAGGCCCCGGGCCGCATCGTCGAGCTCGCGCCGCGCGAAGGCGACCGCGTCGAGCAGGGCGCGCTCCTCGCCCGGCTCGACGCGACCGAGCTCGACGCCCGTCGCACCGAGGCCGTGGCGCGGGTCGAATCGGCGCGCGCCGCGCTCGCCGAGCTCGAGGCCGGATCGCGCAAGGAGGAGGTCGCCCAGGGTCGCGCCGCCGTCGCGGCGGCCGACGAGCGCGTCGCGGACGCCCGGCGTGACCTCGAACGGGCGAACACCCTCTTCGCCGGCCGCGCCGTCTCGCGCGAGGCCGTGGACAAGGCCACCCTCGCCGTCGAGCTCGCCGGCCGTCAGCGCGATCAGGCCGCCGAGCAGCTCTCGCTCCTCGAGCAGGGTCCGCGTCCGGAGCGCATCGCCGCGGCGCGCGCCCAGCTCGCCTCCGCCGAGGCGGCGGTCGCGACCCTCGACGCCGCCCTCGCCAACCTGCGCATCACGGCGCCCTTCGCCGGCGTGGTGACCGTGCGCCACCGCGAGCCGGGCGAGATCCTGGGGGCCGGCGCGCCGGTCGTCACTCTGATGAACCCCGACGATCGCTGGGTGCGCATCTTCGTGCCCGAGAACCGCCTGTCGCGCGTGTCGCTCGGCCAGCGTGCCGCGATCACGTCGGACACCTTCCCGGGCAAGACGTACGAAGGCGAGGTTTCGTTCATCGCGAGCAGCGCCGAGTTCACCCCCAAGAACGTGCAGACCACCGAGGAGCGCGTGCGCCTGGTCTACGCGGTCAAGGTGCGCATCACCGGCGATGCCGCGCAAGAGCTCAAGCCCGGTCTGCCGGCCGACGTGCGGCTCGTGGAAACGCCGTGAGCCCGACGGCGCCGGCGCGAGCCGCCGCGATCGAAGTGCGCGGGCTCGCCCGCCGCTTCGGCGATCACCAGGCAGTCGCCGGGCTCGACTTCGAGGTCGCGGCCGGCGAGCTGTTCGGGCTGGTCGGCCCCGACGGCGCCGGCAAGACGACCACGCTGCGCATGCTCGCCGGCGTGCTCCGGCCGAGCGCCGGCGACGCCCGGATCGGCGGCGTCTCGGTCGCCGCCGACCCCGAGCGGATCAAGCCCGATCTCGCCTACATGTCGCAGCGCTTCGGGCTCTACACCGACCTGACCGTCGACGAGAACCTGGAGTTCTACGCCGACCTCTTCAGGGTTCCGGCAGACGAGCGGGCCGCGCGGCTCGAGCGGCTCTTCGCCTTCTCGAACCTCGGGCCCTTTCGCGACCGCCTCGCCGGCGCCCTTTCCGGCGGCATGAAGCAGAAACTCGGCCTCTCCTGCGCGCTCGTCCACGAGCCGAAGGTGCTGCTGCTCGACGAACCGACCTTCGGGGTCGACCCGATCTCGCGGCGCGACCTCTGGCGGATCGTCCACGAGATGGTCGCGCGTGGCGTCACGGCGGTGGTCTCGACCGCCTACCTCGACGAGGCCGAGCGCTTCGACCGCGTCGCGCTGCTCCACCAGGGGCGCGTGTTGGCGGTCGACACGCCGCGTGCGCTGACCGCCGCATTCGCGGGCCGGCTGCTCGAGGTCCGCCTCGCGGCCCCCCGCGCCGCGCGCCCCGCGGTCGAGGCGCTGCCCGGCGTCGTCCGCGCGCATCTGTTCGGGGACCGCCTGCACGTCACCGTCGCGCTGGAGAGCGCGCCCGAGGAGCTCGGCCGCCGCCTCGAGGCGGCCGGGCACCCGGCCGGTTCGATTGCGCCGATCGCCCCGACGCTCGAGGACGTCTTCCTGGCCCGCGTCGCCGAAGCCGAGCGGGAGGCGGCGTGAACGGAATGGCCAGCGGGGGCGGCGGGCCCGCGGTCGAGGTCCGGGACCTCACCCGCAGGTTCGGCGACTTCGTCGCGGTCGACCGGGTCGGCTTCGCGGTGGTGCCGGGCGAGGTCTTCGGATTCCTCGGACCCAACGGGGCCGGCAAGACGACCACGATCAAGATGCTCAACGGCCTGCTGCCGCCGAGCTCCGGCGAGGGCCGCGTCGCCGGCTTCGACATCACCCGCGAGCGCGCCGCGATCAAGCGCTCGATCGGTTACATGTCGCAGCTCTTCTCGCTCTACGGGGACTTGACCGTGGCTGAGAACATCGCGTTCTTCGCGGGCCTCTACGGAGTTCCGGCGGCGCGCCGCGCGGCGCGCCGTGACTGGGTGCTCGGGATGGCCGGGCTCGAGGACCAGAGGCAGCGGCTCACCAGTGAGCTCTCGCTCGGCTGGAAGCAGCGCCTCGCCCTCGGCTGCGCGGTGCTGCACGAGCCGCCGATCCTCTTCCTCGACGAGCCGACCTCGGGCGTCGACCCGATCTCGCGCCGCCGCTTCTGGGACCTGATCTACACCCTCGCCGACGCCGGAACGACGGTCTTCGTGACCACCCACTACATGGAGGAGGCCGAGTACTGCCACCGCCTGGCGCTGATGAACCGGGGGCGGCTGATCGCACTCGACACGCCGTCGGGGCTGCGCGCCAGTGCGCGCGAGCCGCTGCTCGAGCTGGCGACCCCGGACGCCGTCGCCGCGCTCGGCGCGCTCGACGGAGCCGCCGGAGTGGTGCGCGCGGGGCTCTTCGGCCGCGACCTCCACGTCACTGTCGCCGACCGCGACACCGCGCTCTCCGAGCTCCCCGGACGGCTCGCCGCGCGAGGGGTGCAGGTCACCGGCCTGCGCGAGATCCCGGCCTCGCTCGAGGACGTCTTCATCGCGCTGGTCGCGTCGACCGGCGGAGCGCTGGAGGACTGAGGGCATGGCCGTGCTCGATTCGACCCGCCTGCTCGCCATCGCCAGGAAGGAGGCGCGTCAGCTGCGCCGTGACCAGCGGAGCCTGGTCCTCGCCTTCGTGCTGCCGCTCCTCCTGCTCGTCTTCTTCGGCTACGCCATCTCCTGGGACGTGCGCGAGATCGCGCTCGCGGTGGTCGACCACGACGGCACCGCGAAGAGCCGCGAGCTGGTCGAAGCGTTCGAGGCCTCGGGCTATTTCACCGTCGTCGCGCGGCCGGACGACCCGGGCGCGGCGCGCGCGCTGTTCGCGCGCGGGCACGCGATCCTCGTGCTGGTGATCCCGCCCGGCTTCGCCGCCGACCTCGGCCAGGGCGTGCCGGTCGAGGTGCAGGCGCTGCTCGACGGCTCGGACGCCAACACCGCGACGATCGCCCAGGGCTACGCCGAGGCGACCGCGCAGTCCTTCAGTCAGCGCGTGCTGCTGCGCGGCGAGCGGCTGGCGCTGCCGCTCACCGCGGAGTCCCGGGTCTGGTTCAACGAGGAGCTGGCCAGCCGCAACATGATCGTGCCGGGGCTCATCGCGGTGATCATGATGATCATCGCCGCGCTGCTCACCTCGCTCACCATCGCGCGCGAGTGGGAGCGCGGCACCATGGAGCAGCTCGCGGCGACCCCGGTGACCCGTGTCGAGGTGGTCCTCGGCAAGCTCCTCCCCTACCTCGCCATCGGCTTCTTCGACACCGTCCTGTCGAGCGCGCTCGGCGTCTGGATCTTCGACGTCCCCTTCCGCGGGTTCGCGCCGCTGCTCGCCGGGCTCTCGTTGCTCTTCCTGCTCGGCTCGCTCGGCCTCGGCATCTTCATCTCGGCCGCCGCGCGCTCGCAGGTGCTCGCCACCCAGGTCGCGATGGTGGCGACCTTCCTGCCCGCCTTCCTGCTCTCCGGCTTCATGTTCGCGATCGAGGTGATGCCGCGGCCGCTGCAGGTGATCACGATGCTGGTGCCGGCACGCTACTTCCTGGTGGTCACCCGGGGCATCTTCCTCAAGGGCGTCGGCGCCGAGGTATTGGCGCCCCAAGCGGCAGTCATGGTGCTCTACGCGGCGGTGGGACTCGGCCTCGCCGTCTTGAAGTTCCGCAAGGAGATCCCGGGATGAGCGGCGGCGCGCTGGGACGCGTCCGCGAGATGGTGCGCAAGGAGTTCCTGCAGCTCTTTCGCGACCCCAAGCTGGTGCGTATCCTGTTCGTCGCGCCGATCCTCCAGCTCCTGCTCTTCGGCTACGCCGTTTCGACCGAGGTGCGCAACACCTCGCTCTACGTGGTCGACCCGGAGGGGAGCCGCGCCGCGCGCGAGCTGGTCGAGGCGTTCACGGCGAGCGGCTACTTCCGCGTGGTCGGCGGCAGCGACCGCCCGGCCGACCTGGTCGCGGTCCTCGAGCACGGCGACGCGATCGCCGGGCTGGTCCTGCCGGTCGGCTTCGAGCGCGATCTCGCCGCCGGCACCGCCCGCGTCCAGCTCCTCTTCGACGGCACCAACTCGAACACCGCGACGATCGCCAAGGGCTACGCCGAGCGCATCGTCCAGCGCTTCGCGCTCGACCGCGCCGGCTTCACCCGCACCCCCGCCATCGACCTGCGCCTGTCGGCCTGGTACAACCCCGACCTCGACAGCCGCAACTACAACGTGCCGGCGGTGATCGGCCTGCTGTTGATGCTGATCTCGCTGCTGCTGACCTCCCTCGCCGTCGTGCGCGAGCGCGAGATCGGAACCCTCGACCAGCTCCTGGTCTCGCCGCTCGGCGCCTTCGAGCTGCTCGCCGGCAAGACCATCCCGTTCGCTCTGGTCGGCGTCGCGGACCTCGGGCTCGTCACCACGGTGGCGCGGCTCTGGTTCGGCGTGCCGCTGCGGGGTAGCGCCTGGCTGCTGCTCGGCGCCACCCTGCTGTTCCTGCTCTGCGGGCTCGGTCTGGGGCTGCTGGTCTCGACGGTCTCGAAGACGCAGCAGGAGGCTTTCCTCTCCTCCTTCCTGATCTTCATTCCGACGATCCTGCTCTCCGGGTTCATGTTCCCGGTTTCCAGCATGCCCCCCTTCTTCCGCTGGCTGACGCTCGGCAATCCGATGCGCCACTTCCTCGAGTGCGTGCGCGGCATCTTCCTGCGCGGTTCGACCGCCGCCGACCTCGCGCCGCAGCTCGGCGCGCTCGCCCTCCTGGGCGTGCTGCTGTTCGGCAGCGCGGTGGCCCGTTTCGCCCGCCGGGAGCGCTGAGCAGACCCATCCGCAACCTGAAGAAAGGCCCCCGGAAGAGCATCTCCGGGGGCCTCGAGAAGGCGGGCCGCAGGGGCCCGTGGAATCAGTAGCTGACTCTCAGCGCATAGGTCGTCCGGGTCGATGAGTAGCGGTACACCCGGACGTAGACGTTGATCGCCGAACCGCCGGTGTTGGTCCACGAGGCCTGGTCCGGGGTGGTGCCACCGTTGGTCGACTGCGCGACGGCGGAACCGGAGACCGAGTTGTAGATGTAGAGGTCGTAGTCCACGGAGAGCCCGTTGAGCAACGCTGTCACGGTCGCGCCGGCCGGCAGCGAGAGCCGGAAGTAGTCGCTGGTGGTGGTCTCGCCCGCGAAGGTCCCGGCGATCTGGTTGCAGCTGCCCGAGATCACCTGTGGCGCCGAGCGGCTGTCGTTCGGCTCGACGTCGGCCGTGTTGGTGCAGCCCGTGGAGTTGTTGACCGTGACCGAGATGGTGGACGACGTGCCGACGTTGCCGGCCGCGTCGCTGGCTCGCGAGTAGATGGTGTGCGCGCCGTTGGCGACTGCGGTGGTGTTCCACGAGTAGCTGTACGGCGACGTCGTGTCGGTCGAGGCCAGCACGCCGTCGATGTAGAACTGGACCTGCGTGACGCCGACGTTGTCGGAGGCCGATGCGGTCACGCTGACCGTCCCCGAGACGGTGGCTCCGTTGGCCGGCGCGGTGATCGCGGTCGTCGGCGGTGTGGTGTCGCCGCCGCCGCCGCCGACCGCGAAGATCAGGTCGTCGCGGTCGTTGTAGGACCCGCTGACGCAGGAGCCGGCGCTGCCGTTGTAGCGGAAGGCGGCGCGCACCGCCTGGAGACTTCCACTCGGCAGAGTGTAGGTGGCGCTCAGGACCTGCGACCCGGCAGCCGTCGGGTTGACCGTGCCGATCAAGGTCCACGTCGGGCTGCTCGCGTTCGCCGCGTAGTAGAGATCCAGGTGATCCGCGGTGTAGCTCGAGTACGCCCACACGGTGGCTTGCACCGTCACCAACTTGCCCGGCGCGAAATCGGTACCGTCGTTGGTGAAGACCTTCAAGCGATCGTTCGACTCGTCGGAGTGGAAGGTACCGGAGGTCCCGTCAGCGCAACTGTCGTTGATGGTGTTGGGCTGGTTGGGCTCCGGGCCGAGCGTGGCGCGACCGAGGACGAGCGACGCGCCGGTGTCGCAGGAGCTGCCGACCGTGGCGCACTTGGGCGCCTGGAGCGTGGCGTCGAAGGTGGCCGTGCCGCCGCCGGTGCAGGCCTGGGTGGTGACCGAAGCCTGGCTGGAGTTCCCCGACGAGCAGGAGCCGTTCGACGCCGCGACCACGTAGTAGTAGGTCGTGTTGCAGGTCAGGCCGCTGTCGGCGAACGAAGTCGTCGCGGAGGTGCCGACCGCCGTGTAGGGTCCGCCGCTCGTGGTGGAGCGCGAGACGGTGTACGAGGTGGCGCCCGACGAGGCGTTCCAGGTCACCGTCGCCGCGGTCTGCGACGAAGAGCTCGCCGCGACGCCGGTGGGCGCCGCGGGCGGCGTGCAGCTGCCGCCGGACGGGGTCACCGAGGCGCAGTTGGAGGGCGCCGACCCGGCCGACTCGTTGCCCGACGGCTGGGCGACGACCTGATAGTAGTAAGTGAAGCCGTTGGCTACCGCGCTGTCGTTGTAGGAGGCCGTGGCGACGTCGTTGGCCACCTTGGTGAAGCCGGCGCTGCAGCCGGCCTCGTTGCGGTAGACGTCGTAGACGCCCGAGGAGCCGCTCCAGGAGAGTGCCGCCGAGTTGGCTCCACCGGTCGCCGAGAGGGTCGGGGAGGCCGGCGGGGTGACCGCGGCGAAGGTTGTGTTCCAGCCGCTGTCGGTGGTGCAGGCGATGCCATGGCGGCTGAACGCAGCGCCGATGGCGCCGCCGTGCGGCGTGCCGTCGGTCAGGTTGCCGTTGTCGTCGTCCACCGTCCGCAGCGCCCGGAAATAGGAGCCGGTGAAGCAGCCGTTCGAGGTCCAAGGGGTGGCACTCGTGGTGCAGTTGAAGCCCTTGGTCGCCGACGAGCGCGAGAGATACCAGAGCCGGTCGAGGATCGCCCAGGCGGACCCGCTTCCCGGATTCGGCAGGTCGCGGTTGGCGAGGTCCCATAGCGCCTCCGAGGAGACGTAGGACTCGCAGTGCCCCTCGCGGCCGCACGGTCCTTGGTAGCTCGAGCTCGTGGGGCAGCGCGGGCGGGTGAAGTTGTCGACCGTGGAGGCGGTGTTGGCGGTGTGCTTCGCCCAGTCGATGTCGCGCACGCCCGAGCAGCTGGTGCAGGCGTTGCCGTAGCCACCGCAGTTGGAGGTGCCGAGGAAGCCGTTACCGATGCAGGAGTTGTGGGTGAACAGCGCGGCCGAGACGTCGCCGTAGGTTTCGCCGGTGCCGTTGTCCGCCGAAGATCCGTTGCCGTCGTTCGAGTCGAGGCCGTGGCCCCACTCGTGGAGCGAAACTCCGGGCAGCTCGCCGGTGTTGGCGCAGCCGCCGCCCGAGCGGAAGAAGTTGATCGACGAGCCGTTCCAGTAGGCGTTGCAGGTCTGGTTCAGGTTGACGTTGACGGTCAGCGCCGCGGAGAGCCAGCTGTTCGAGGGCAGCCAGCCGCGACCGATCTCCTTGGCGCGATTGACCATGTAGAACTGGGTGCGCGAAGCGTGGGTATTGCCCGCGCCGCCGCTGCCTGGCGTCGTGCAGTCGGTCCCGCTGCCGGAGCCGAGCGCGATCAGGCCACTGGCGTCCGCCGCCTTGGAGATCGAGCCGCAGCTGTCGGTGATACGTACGTACTGTCCCTGCAGGGTCGTGGTGCCGGTGGTGCCGCTGAAGACGCCGGCGGAGTTGGTGTAGACGCCGGCCGCGACGTTGGTGAAGGGAAGCGGGAGGACCACCTCGGTCGCCGGCCGGTCGCTGCGATAGGCGCCGCCGGTCGCCGAGCCGTACTCGTTGACGTCGACCAGCTCGACGAGCTCGCCGCTGGACGCGTCGACCCGCCCGCGCCAGGTCCCGACGATCCCCTCGCGGCGGAAGAGGAACTCCCAGACGCCGATGACGCCGCGTCCCCTGCCGGGCTCGTAGCCCTCGGCGAAGCTCGCGTCGGAAAGCGCGACCGGGATCAGCTTGTAGCTGCCGCTGTCGAGCACCTGGTCGCCGGGCTGCAAGCCGTCGACGTAGCGGAAGAGCGTCGCCCAGGCGGCGTCACGGGCCACACGGATCGCGGGCGCGACGGTTCCGGGCGAGGGCAGGTTCTCGCTGCCGAAGCTCACCAGGTTGCCGTTGTTCACCGCGAAGACGACGCGCGCCCCCTCGATGCGGTGCTCGCCGAGGAAGACGTCGAAGTCGACGAACCAGAGGAAGTCGCTCGGTTGACCGGACCGCCCGCGGTTGAGGCGGAGCGCGCTCGGGTCGACGCCCAGCATGTCAGCGACGCTGCCGAGCTGGTTGCGCGCCAGTCGCTCGAGCATCGCGAGGTCGACGCGCAGTCCGGCCGGGGCGATCATCTGATTGCCGCGGCCCGGGATCCAGGCGAGGTTCCCGCCCTCGGCGTAGTCGACCCGCGCGGTGCGCTGGTCGACATAGGCGATCCAGGAGACGCTCTGGCCGGCGGCGAACTCGCGCCAGGCCGCATCGGTGTCGTTGCTGATCCGACTCTGCATCTCAGCGATCGGCGCGCTGTCGGCCTGCGGCCGGCGATCGCCGAGATCGAAGGCGCGCAGGGCGAGCGAATCGCTCGCGTCGCGCATCGCTTGCGCGCCGGCCATGCCGGAGCAGAGCAGGCCGGCGGCTAACAGGACCAGAACCAGAGCGTCTCGACTCGTGCGCTGAAACATGTCCCTCTCCTCCCTGGAAAGAAGATCGCTCGCGATCGGATTCGTGAGCGTCCTTGGGTAGCGAGTCCGTTTCACCAAAGCACACCCCGAGCAGCACCCCTCGGCCATCGAGCCGTCCCGGTCCTTGCCGCGCGCGGAGGTGCCGGTTCTTGAGGTAGCTGCCCTACGTGGTTACATCAACCTGTTAGGGTTGACGGAAAACTAGGACCCTCGCGGCGAGATGTCAAGAACTTTTTTTCGATAGCGATACGGCATGATTCGTCCATCCCCAGGTCGTCGCCTCGCCCTCGCCGGCCTCGCCGCCGTCGCGATCTCGCTCGCGAACTCCCCGTTCGCGTCGGCTGACGACCGTCCCGATCTCCTGCTCGTCACCCTCGACACGACGCGCGCCGATCACCTCGGGGCCTGGGGCTGGCCGCATGCGATGACGCCGCACCTCGATGCCCTGGCCGCATCGGGCGTCCGCTTCGCGCGCTGCGACAGCGCGGCGCCGGTGACCCTGCCCTCGCACGCCACCCTGTTCACGGGGCTCTACCCGCCGCGCCACGGCGTGCGTGACAACGGCACTTTCGTCCTCGGGAGCGGCCCCGCGACGCTGGCCGAGCGCCTGCGCGAGGGGGGCTACGACACCGCGGCGGTGGTCTCCGCCGTCGTACTCCATCGCCGGCACGGCCTCGATCGGGGGTTTCGTCTCTACGACGACGATCTCGGGGCGGGCTACGCGCAGGGGACGGAGGTCGCGGAGCGCACCGCGGACGCGACGGTCGCAGCGGCGCTCGGGACGGTCGGCAAGCTCGCGCGGCCGTACTTCCTCTGGGTCCACTTCTACGATCCGCACGAAGAGTACCGGCCACCGAGCGCGATCGCCGACCGGATGCAGGGTCCGGCGCGGCTCTACGACGGGGAGATCGCCTTCGTGGACCAGCAGCTCGGCCGCCTGCTCGCGGCGCTCCCACGACCGCCGGTGACGCTGGTGGTCGGGGACCACGGAGAGATGCTCGGCGAGCACGGCGAGGCGTCGCACGGCGTGCTGCCACTGGCCGGCGCGCGGCGGGTGCCACTGCTCGTCGCCGGTCCGGGAGTGCCGGGCGGGCGGGTGATCGACGATCTGGTACGCACCGCCGACGTCATGCCCACGCTGCTCTCGCTGGCGGGTCTCGCGCCGCCCGCCGGGCTGGACGGGGAGAGCCTGACCCCGCGCTTCACCGCGGCAGCGGCAGCGCCGACGTTCGCCTACAGCGAGAGCTTCCTGCCCTACTTCGCCTACAAGTGGTTTCCCCTGCGCACCCTGTCGGACGGGCGCGTGCTCTTCCTCGAGGCGCCGCGACCCGCGCTCTTCCGCCTCGATGACGATCCGGCCGAGACGCGCGACCTCGCCGCCGTCGAGCCCGCGCTCGCCGAGCTCTGGCGGGCGCGTCTCGAGCGCCTGCTCGCCGGGGCGGGCGAATCGCTCTCGGAGGTGGCGGCTCCCGAGACGACGCTCGGCGAAGAGCAGCGCCGCCAGCTCGCCGCCCTCGGCTACCTCGGTGGCGGCGGCGGGGGGGCCGTCTCCGCCGCGCTGCCCGACCCGCGCGATCGGATCGGGATCGCGCGCGAGCTGCACCGGGCCGCGGCCGAGATCCAGCGTGGCGCCTGTCCGACCGTGCTGCGCGAGCTGCAGCGCATCGTCGGCGAGGATCCGCACAACTTCCCGGCCTTGACCCTCGCCGGACAGTGCCTGCGCGACGCCGGGCGGCATGCCGAGGCGCTCGCCCTCTTCGCGCGCGCGGCGCGAGAGAATCCGGCCTCGGCGGTGCCGGTCGCGAACGTCGCCGGATGTCTCCTGCGGCTCGGCCGGAGCGCCGAGGCGGAACGCGAGTTCCGTCACGCGCTGGCGCTCGATCCGAGCGAAGGGGATTCGGTGACTCATCTGGCGCGCCTGCTGCGCGAGCGCGGCGACACCGTGGGCGCGCTCGAGCTGCTCGACCGGGGCGTCGCCTCGGGAGCGCTCCAGCCGCAGGTCTTCCTCGAGCGCGGCACGGCCCGTGCCGAGAGCGGGGCGCTCGCGGCGGCGCTGGACGATTTCCGGGAGGCGGCGCGGCGGGCGCCGGGCGACCCGGTGGCGCTCGAGAACGCGGCCCGCGCGGCGTTTCTCCTGGGTCGGCGACGCGAGGCCGCCGAGACCTACGAGACGCTGCTCAGGGCGGCGCCGCAACGCGTCGACCTGTGGAAGACGCTCGCCGCGGTCTACCTCGAGCTCGACGAGCCTCTGGCCGCCGAGCGCGCGGCGCGCGAGGCGCTGCGACGCGAGCCCGATCCGCAGGAACGGGCTCGGCTCGAGGAGCTGCTGGCCGGGCTCGCTCCCTGAGCGGCGCTCAGCCGCGCAGCTCCTTCTCGAGCAGCTGTCCGGCGATGATGAGGAAGTCGTACTCGGTGACGATGCCGACCAGGCGGCCGTCCTTGACCACCGGCAGGCTGCCGATCTTGTGACGCCGCATCAGCTCGATCGCCTCGAGGGTCGACGTCTCCGGAGGAACGGAGACGACCTCCGGTGACATGACGTCGCGCACCGGGATCGTCCCCTGGCCCAGGTCGGCGGCCCGTTCGGCGATGCAGGCGACGAGCGCGCGCTGCGTGACGATGCCGATCAGGCGATGGTTGGCGTCTTCCACCGGGATGTGCCGGATGTTCTTCCACTTCATCAGCGTCGCGACCAGCTCGATGCCTTCGTCGGGGCCCACCGTCACGAGGTCGGTGGTCATGTACTGCTCGAGCCGGGCATAGTGCTTCTCCCAGCCGCCGGCCTGCTCGAGGGTCGCCAGCGGCCAGCCATGCACCGGCTGGCCGACCTTCTGATGCTCGACCGCGGCGGCGGTGATCGCCGCCAGGCGCTCGGCGCGCCCGCCGCGATCGCGCAGGGCGGCGAAGGAGTCGAGTTGCCACTGCGCGCCCGTCTTCTTGCTGCGCACCCGATCCTCGACCAGTCCCAGATAGCGGTCGCTGTCGGCCGGCGCGATGCCGCGCAGCTGCAGGCCCTCGCGCGCCACGGGAAGGAGCTCCTCGAGGATCAGCTCGTCGGCCGGCACCTGCTGGTGGCCGGGCCAGCCGAACTGGGCGCGCAACCCCTGGCGGGCCGCGGCGATGAAGTTCTCGTTCGCGGTGTCGAACTCCATGACGCGGCGGATGTCGGGGTAGGTGCGCGAGAGCCCGGAGAGCAGGCCGAACCAGAAGGCGGCATTCGCCATCTCGTCGACGATGGTCGGTCCCGAGGGGAGGATGCGGTTCTCGATGCGCAGGTGCGGCTTGCCTCCCAGGATGCCGTAGCAGGGACGGGTCCAGCGGTAGATCGTCCCGTTGTGCAGGCGCAGGGCCTTGAGCGCCGGCACGCCACCACTCGCCAGGACCTGCAGCGCGTCCTCGTCGATCTCGGAGGAGAGCAGCACCTTGAAGCGGGTGATGTCCTCCTGCAGGATCTCGAGCACCGAATCGTCCACCCAGCGGCGGCCGAAGGAGACGCGCGGCGCCTGCTCGCGCAGGTGCAGCCCGGCCGCGCGGTGGTCGACCGACTGCTGGAAGAGCGCGATGCGGGTCTCGCGCCAGAGCCGGCGGCCGAAGAGCAGCGGCGAGTTGCAGGCGGCGGCGAGCACGGGCGCCGCCACCGCCTGGGTGAGGTTGTAGAGCGCGGCGAACTCCTCCGGGCCCACCTGGTAGTGCGCCTGGAAGCTGGTGTTGCAGGCCTCGACCATGACGCTGTCGTGGCGGATGATGAGCTCGTCGGTCCCCTTGATGTAGAACTCCCAGTCCTT
Organism: uncultured Thermoanaerobaculia bacterium; assembly: GCA_964481735.1. Lineage (GTDB taxonomy): Bacteria > Acidobacteriota > Thermoanaerobaculia > Multivoradales > JAGPDF01 > JAGPDF01. Next base: position 18,425 of record CAYZWR010000020.1, on the reverse strand, counting down.
GCCGCGCAATCGCCGCATCGCCTCGTTGAGCGCGAAGTAGCGCGGCTTGGGAGTCATGTTCTCGAGCGTGAGGTCCGAGATGTCGATGGTCGGCAGGATGCCGATCATCACCACCTCGGAGTCGAGCTTGTGAGCGCCGCGCCGGGCCTTGTCGAGCAGCTCGGTGAGCTGCCGTTCCATCCGCGACAGACAGTCGCCGCCGAACTCCAACGGGTCGGTGTTGAATTCGAGGTTGAAGCGCGCCACTTCGGTGGTGAAGTGCTCGTCGCGCAGGGTCTCCAACAGCTCGACCGCGATCGGCGCCGGGCGGAAGCGACGGTCCAGCAGGAAGAGCTCCTGCTCGGAGCCGATGCGGCGCACGCCCGACTCGAAACGCCCGTCGCGCAGCATGATCTCGAGCGCCTGCAGGTCGCCGAGCAGCCGGCGCGTGAAGGCGCGCAAGGACTCGGAGTCGAGCTCTTTGACGTCGTGCTCACCCATGGTCGCCTCGCTGAATGCCGGGTCAGTCTACCAACGGCCCGTCGCGGGGAAAGAGAAAAGGACCGCCGCCCGTGCGGGCGACGGTCCCTGGGACAGGGCGCTGCAGGGCGAAGTCTAGACCGCGGCGGGCGCGGCGACCAGCGGCTGGATGGCCGGATGGACCACCTCGCCGTTGCGGCACAGGAGGGTGCCCATCACCTCCTGGTCGGTCTCCGGGATGGCGAGCTTCTGGTCCTTCCAGAGGAGCTTGAGCAGGGTGAGGAGATTGCGCGAGTAGACCAGGCTGGCGTCGGAGGGGACGGTCGCGGCGAGATTGGTCGGTCCGACGATGCGGACGCCCTGGTGGATGACCTCGTCGTCGGGGCGGGTCAGCTCGCAGTTGCCCCCCTGGGCCGCGGCGAGATCGATCACCACCGCGCCCGGCTTCATCGCCTCGACCATGTCGCGGGTCAGGAGGATCGGCGCTTTCTTGCCTGGCACTTGCGCGGTGGAGATCGCCACGTCGGCGCCGGTCAGACGCGCCTTGAGGAGCTCGCGCTGCTTGGCGAGGAACTCCTTGGTGACCTCCTTGGCGTAGCCGCCCTCACCTTCGGCGGACGGCATCTCGGGCAGCTCGATGAAGCGGCCGCCCAGCGACTCCACCTGCTCCTTGACCGCCGGACGCACGTCGGACACCTCGACTGTGGCGCCGAGGCGCTTGGCGGTGGCGACCGCCATCAGGCCGGCCACGCCGGCGCCGAGCACGACGACCCTCGCCGGCTGCACGGTCCCGGCGGCGGTCATCAGGAGGGGGAAGAACTTGCCGAGACGCTCGGCGGCGAGGATCACCGCCTTGTAGCCGGCGACCGAGGCCTGGGACGAGAGCACGTCGATCGCCTGGCCGCGCGTCGTGCGCGGAACGAGCTCCATCGCGAACGCCGTCACCTGACGCTCGGCCAGACGGCGCACGAGGTCGAGATTGCGATAGGGATCGAGCAGCGACAGGAGAATCGCCCCGGCGCGGAAGCGCCCGGTCTCATCGTCCGTCGGAGGGGCCACCTTGAAGACCACGTCGGCCGAGCGCCAGGCGGCGGCTCCATCGGTCACCAGCTTGCCGCCGGCGGCGGCGAACATCGCGTCGGTGAAGCCGGCGGCTTCTCCGGCGCCCGCCTCGATCGTGACGTCCAGTCCGGACTGCACCAGCTTCTTGACGGTCTCCGGGCTCGCCGCGACGCGGCGCTCTCCGGCGCGAACTTCCTTGGGGACGAACAGCGTGGTCATCGGGAGCTCCTAGCGAGGCGATACGACCCGGGCGATGGTATCGGCGCGCTCGCCGGGCTGGCAAGCGCCAGCGGGTGGTGCGTCGCACCCACCGCTCGGACCGGGGCTGGTGCCAACCCGAAAGGGTGGTGTGCCGGCAAGCTCAGCGGGGCACGCGATGCTCGGGGCGGGCGAGGTCGAGCACCGACTTCACCGGAGCGAAGGTGCTCCCCGGCACCTCGACGAAGAGCGTGTTCCAGCCCGCCATGGCGCCGTTCCAGAGTCCCGGCCGCTCGTAGACCACGAGCTCGCGCCCCCCCTCGGACTTGCGGGCGACGAAGGCGGCGCCGGGATCGACGAAGCGCGCGAGCGCGTAAGGGTGCCCCGCGGGGTCGCGCAGGCTGACCGCGAGGTCGACCGGGTTGAAATGGGTCGCGGCTCGAAAGCAGGCGACCTGATCGGGTTGGCGGGCGTCGACCTGAGCCGACTCGACGATCTGGGGGGTGACCCCGTCGGCACCGACGACCCAGAAGGGGCCCCCGCCGGGCTCGCCGGTGTTGGGCACCACGCCGCAGACGCGCAGCGGCCGATCGAGCAGGGCACGCGCCGCCGCGACCCGCTCGCCGGGAGACGGCGACGCGACGGCGCCGAGCGGACGCCGGCCGAAGCGAGAAGTGACCGCCGCGACGACGCGCTCGGCGGTCCCGCCGTCGGGGTCGCGATCGAGCGCCTGCCGCCACCCGGCGAGCTCCTCCTCGAGCTCGAGCAGCCGGCCGATCAGCAGCCGTTTCCAGAGTCCGACCTCGGCGTGACGCTCGGGGGGCAGGACGTTGTCGATGTTCTTGATCGTCGCGAGGTCGAAACCGGTTCGCTCGAGGTTGCCGAGCAGCGCGCCGTGGCCGGCCGGGCGGAGCACCAGGCTGCCATCGGCGCGCCGCGCCGGTTGCCCTTCGGCGTCGATCGCCAGCGCGTCGGTGGCCGGATCCTGCACCGAGAAGCCGACCTCGAGCCGATACCCGTCCCGCTCCAGTCGGGGGCGAAGCGCGGCGAGCGCGTCGTCGAAGCGAGGGCGGCACTCCGCGGCGACCGTGAAATGGAACCGGCAGATGCCGCGCGCGTCGGCCAACAGCTCGAGCCCTTCGCGCAGCTGTTCCTCGAAGGCCGTGGCCCAGGAGCCGGGGCGGGCGTGAAAGGGCAGGAGCCCCTTGGGCAGCCGGGCGGCGTCGAACCCGCTGGGGTCGAGCAACAGGCGGAAGAGCGGGGCGAGCGGGTCCCGGCGCGCGCGCTCGGCCAGTCGATCGACCGGGACGCCGGCGAGCTCCGCCAAGGCCCGGGTGAGGACCAGCGCCGGCAGCGCCTCGACCAGCTCGGCGGCCTCGGCCGCGAGGTCGTCGCCCGCCGCCGCCGCCCGCCGAAGATCGGCGAGCGTGGTGGCGGCGGGGTGTTCGAGCACCGCGGCCGCGGCGCGGAACATCCGGGTCGCGGCGCCCGACGCCGGGACGAAGCGCGCCAGGCGTCCGGCCGAGCGCGCCGCCTCGGCTCGCGCCAGCAGGTCGCCGCGTTCCGCCGGCAGCAGTCGCTCGATGCCGTCACCCAGGGTGCAGGGGCGATCGAGGCGCGCGGCGGGGGGGGGCGTGGCGAGCAGCGCGAGCTGGCGCAGGGCCTCCTCGCGGGCGATCCCGGCCGAAGCGAGCTCGGCCCAGTCGTGCGCCGTGAGCCTGGGCCCGCGGGACATGCGATCAGCCGTAGGTGGGGAGTCGGTCTGCGACCTCGGAGAGCCGTCTGGCGGCGGCATCCTTGGCCGAGAGCAGCGGCGCGGAGAGCGGCCACTCGATTCCGATCTCGGGGTCGTCCCAGGCGATGGCGAGGTCGGCCGCAGGGTCGTAGAGCGCGGTGCACTTGTACTCGATCTGGGCCTGGGGCGAGAGCACGCAGAAACCGTGCGCGAAACCGGCCGGGATCCACAGCTCGAGGAAGTTCGCCGCCGAGAGCTCGACGCCGAACCACTTGGCGAAGCTCGGCGAGCCCCGCCGGACGTCGACCGCGACGTCGAAGACCCGACCCTCGGTGCAGCGCACGAGCTTGCCCTGTTCTCCCGGGGTCTGCAGGTGCAGGCCGCGCAGCGTGCCCTGGGTCGACAGCGAGTGGTTGTCCTGGACGAACGCGAGGTCGAGACCGTGCGCGGCGAACTTGCTGGCGTGGAAGACCTCGAGGAAGAAGCCGCGGGCGTCACGGTGGACCTGTGGCTCGACCAGAGTCACCCCGGGCAGCGGGGTCGCGTGCAGCTTCATGCGCCACGCTCGCCGTCGGCGACGACGCGGCGCAGGTAATCGGCATACTCGGTCCTGCCGAGCCGCGCCGCGAGGGCGAGCACCTCGTCGGCGGTCAGATAGCCCATGTGCCAGGCGATCTCTTCGAGACAGGCGACCTTCAGTCCCTGCCGCTGCTCGACCGCGCCGATGAAGGCTCCCGCCTGGAGCAACGATTCGTGGGTCCCGGTGTCGAGCCAGGCGATACCGCGGCCGAGCACCTGGACGTGGAGCTCGCCGAGCTCGAGGTAGGCGCGGTTGACGTCGGTGATCTCGAGCTCGCCACGCGGCGAGGGCTTCAGGCGGGCGGCGATGTCGAGCACCCGGTGGTCGTAGAAGTAGAGCCCGGTCACCGCGAGCGAGGAACGCGGCTTGGCCGGCTTCTCCTCGATGGCGAGCGGCTCGCCGTCGGGACCGAGCTCGATCACGCCGTAGCGCTCGGGGTCGCGCACCCGGTAGGCGAAGACCGTCGCGCCGCGCTCGCGCGCCGCGGCGGCCTGCAGGTCCTCGGGGAAGCCGTGACCGTAGAAGATGTTGTCGCCCAGCGCCAGGGCCACGCGATCTCGGCCGACGAACTCGCGCCCGATCAGGAAGGCCTGCGCGAGACCGCCCGGATGGGGTTGGGCGGCGTAAGCGAAGCGCACGCCGAGGTCCGATCCGTCGCCGAGCAACCGCTCGAAGGCCGGCAGGTCGTGCGGCGTGCTGATGATCAGGATCTCCCGGATGCCGGCGAGCATCAGCACCGACAGAGGGTAGTAGACCATCGGCTTGTCGTAGACCGGCAGCAGCTGCTTCGAGACGGCGCGCGTCACCGGATAGAGGCGGGTGCCGGAGCCTCCCGCGAGGACGATGCCTTTCATCGCGCGGAGTATATCGACGGCAGGCGGATCGGCGGGGATAGGATCGCGCGGTGACGCCCTTCCAGGCGGTGGTGCTCGCCCTCGTGCAGGCGGTGACCGAGTTCCTTCCGGTCTCCTCCTCCGGGCATCTCATCCTCCTGCCGCGCCTGCTCGGCTGGAGCGATCAGGGGCTCGAGTTCGACATCGCCACCAACAGCGGCACCCTGATCGCCGTGGCGATCTACTTCCGGCGCGAGCTGGCGCGCATGGCGCGCGGCTTCCGCTTCAGCTTCACGTCCGCGGCGCGGGCCTGCAACCCCGACGCCCGGCTGCTCTGGGCGCTCGCCTGGGGCACGATCCCGGCGGGGCTCGCCGGGCTGTTCATCAAGGACTTCGTGGCCGGGCAGGCGCGCAACGTGCCGCTGATCGCGATCAACGCGATCGTCTACGGCACCCTGCTCGGGCTCGCCGACTGGCGCGGACGCAAGGAGCGCTCGGAGGGGGAGATCGGGCGACGCGAGGCACTGCTCATCGGTTGCGCCCAGGCGCTGGCCCTCGTCCCCGGGACCTCGCGCTCGGGGGTCACCATGACCGCCGCGCTGATGCTCGGGTTCAGCCGGCCGGCGGCCGCCCGGTTCGCCTTCCTGCTCTCGATTCCCATCGGGTTGCTGGTCGGGGGCAAGCAGCTGGTCGACGCGCTGCGCGGCGCGCCGCTGGGCGTCCCCCCGCAGGCGATCGCGATCGGCATCGGCGTTTCGGCGCTCGCCGGCTACCTGGTGATCGCCGGGTTGCTCGCCTGGCTGCGACGGCATCCGCTGACCGTCTTCGCCGGCTACCGGATCGCTCTAGGGCTGGTGCTGCTCGCCCTCTCTGCCCGCTGAGCGGGGCGGGGGGAAGAGCCAGGAGGCGGCGACCGCGCCGCCCAGGGTGGCCGCGATGACGCCGAGCGAGACGCCGATCGGCATGTGCCAGATGTCGGAGAGCACCATCTTCAGCCCGACGAACGCGAGCACCAGGCCGAGGCCGTACTTCAGGTAGTGGAACTTGCCCATGAGGCTCGCGAGCAGAAAGTAGAGCGAGCGCAGGCCGAGTACCGCGAAGATGTTCGAGGAGAAGACGATGAACGGGTCGCGAGTGACCGCGAAGATCGCCGGGATTGAATCGACGGCGAAGATCACGTCGATGACATCGATCACCACCAGAACCAGGAAGAGCGGCGTCGCCACCAGGCGCCCGGCCTGGCGGACGAAGAAGCGCTCGCCCTCGTACTCCGAGGTCACCGGGAGGAAGTGCTGGCAGAGCCGGAGCACCGGGTTCTTCGAGGGTTCGATCGCCTGGTCGCCGACGAAGAGCAGCTTCACCCCGGTGTAGACCAGGAAGGCGCCGAAGACGAAGATCATCCAGGCGAAGCGGGCGAGGAGCGCCGCTCCCGCGACGATGAACAGGCCCCTAAGGACGATCGCCCCGAGGATCCCCCAGAAGAGCACCCGGTGCTGGTGCTCGACCGGCACGGAGAAGTAGCTCAGGATCACCAGGAAGACGAACAGGTTATCGACCGACAATGCGTACTCGATGACGTATCCGGTGGTGAACTCGAGCGCCGGGCCGGAGCCGAACTGCCATGCCAGGTAGCCCGCGAAGAGCGCGCCGAGCGAGACGAAGAAGAGGGTGTTGCGCGCCGCGACGCGCGGCGAGATCACCTTGGCGCCGCGATTGAGCACGAAGAGGTCGAGCGCCAGCATCGCCGCGCAGAGCACGAAGAAGGACATCCAGAGCAGGGGCGGGGCGATCGTGGACATGGAAGAGGGGTCCGGCGGCGGCCCAGTGTACTAGCTGGCGCGCGCCCGCGGCGTGCTAGTTTTTCAGACGTGGCGTTGTTCATCACCTTCGAAGGGCTCGACGGCAGCGGCAAGTCGACTCACCTGAAGACGGCCGCCGCCTGGTTCGAACGGCGCGGACTGCCGTTCCTGGTGACCCACGAGCCGGGCGGGACTCCCCTCGCCCAGGCCATCCGCGAGGTCTTCCTCGACAAGCAGTGGGGCCGGATCGACGGCGGCGTCGAGATGCTCCTGGTCTTCGCGGCGCGGCGCCAGCACCTGCTCGAGAGGATCGAGCCGGCGCTCGCGGCCGGACGGCACGTCCTCTGCGATCGCTTCACCGATTCGACGCGTGCCTATCAGGGTCACGGGCGAGGCGTCGACGAGGCGGCGATCTCGGCGATCGAACGAGTGGCGACGGGCGGCCGGCGCCCCGACCTCACCCTGCTCTTCGATCTGCCGGCCGAGCAGGCGCGGCGACGCGGCGCTTCCGCGAGCCGCCACCGTTCGGGCGCGGTCGACCGGCTCGACGCCGAGTCGCTCGCCTTCTACGAACGGGTGCGTGCGGGCTATCTCGAGCTCGCGCGGCGCGAGCCCACGCGTTTCCGCGTCATCGACTCCTCGGGCGATCCGGCGGCGACCGCCGTGCGGGTGGAGGGGGAGCTCGCCGCCCGCCCGGAGCTCGCGCCGTGACCAACCCGCGTTGGCTGACCCTGGCGCGCGAAGGGCGGCTCTATCCCGCGGTGATCCTGCACGGCGGCAGCGAGGCGGGGCGGCGCGACGCGGCGCTGGACCTGGCGCGCGCCCTGCTCTGCGAACGGGCGCCGGGCGACCGGCCCTGCGGGACCTGCCGCCACTGCCGGCGCATCGGCTGGGCGGCGAGCGAGCCGGAGCGCTTCCATCCCGACTTCGCCGTGCTGGAGCGCGATCTCAAGACCTCGACCTCCACCGAGGCCACCCGGGCCTTGCTGCGCACGGCGCAGCTCTCGCCCTTCGAGGCGCGCGGCCAGGTCTTCGTGGTCGCCGACGCGGCGAGCCTGACCGGCGAGGCCTCCGACGCGCTGCTCAAGGCGATCGAGGAGCCCCATCTCGCGTCGCCACGGCATTTCTTCCTGCTCGCCCCGTCGCGGCTCGACCTCCCGGCCACCCTGCGCAGCCGGTCGCTGGCGCTCTTCCTGACTGAAGCCGAGGCCGTGGATGAAGAGCAGCTGCAGGTGAGGGCGGGCGCCTTCGCGTCGGCGGTGGATCATCACCAGCGGGCCGGGGGGGGGCTCTGGCTGCTCGAGGCCGCGGCCTGTCTGGGAACGAGCTACTCCATGCCCGAGGACGACTCGGAAACCGCGGGCCCTCCCGGATTGGTTCCCGCGGACGACACGAAGCTGCGCTTCGAGGATCCGCGAGCCGAACGCCCCTGGTCGGAGGCCGCCGCCGCGGTGCGCACGGCGGCGCTCGAGAACGCCTGGCCCGCCGCGCTCCGCCGCGCCCTGTTCGCTCTCGCCGAGGAGCTCCTGACGGTCGCACCGTGGCGCCTGCGCGGCATCGCGGCGGAGCGTCTCCTCGAGGGCCTGGTCTCCCGGCACCTGGCGCCCTTCGGCGGACGCGCCGCCAGCTGAAGCAACGAATCTCGCCGGCCGCTTCGTGAATGGGAAGGGCAACCCGTCGGGTCGCTCACCACCCCGGCCTCGGAAGACGCGCGAGCGACATTTTGCGTCGCCGAGGTTGACGAGAGTTGTCCCGTACGGGCGCCCGGCAGTCGGTAAGCGTCGGAGAACACGGAGTTGCGAGGCCCCATCGCCCGGAACGACTCTTGCTCCGGAGTCTCGGCTGGAGAGCTCTGCGATGCCTCGAGGTCTACCCACGAGAGGTTGGCTGTTGATGCTCGCCGTGGCGGCGGGCGCCGGGGGTCAGGAGGTCGTGACGCCGCCGCCGTTGGCGATCGATCCCGACGACTACTTCCAGGAGAAGCTCGCTCTGCCCGACCTGCCGCAGGCTCCGGCAGCGACCTTCGAGGAGCAGGTGGCGGAATTGGTGAACGTCCAGCGGTGGGACTGGGGCGACGGGCACCTCCCGCCGCTCAAGCTGCAGTCGAACCTCATCGCCTGCGCGGAAGAGCACAGCGACTCGATGGCGCTCCACGACTACTTCTCCCACCGCGACTTCTTCTCGGGCTGCAACACCTTGACCACCCGGCTCGCCAACGCCGGGTACAGCGGCTGGAGCTCGGCGGGAGAGAACATCGCGGCGGGCTACAGCAGCCCCGCGGCGGTGATGACCGGTTGGATGGCGAGCGAGGGGCATCGCAACAACATCCTCTCTCCCAGCTTCCGCGATTTCGGCGTCGGCTACGTCCTCCAGAATCCGGACGCGGCGAACGTCGACCTCGACTACAACTCCGACTGCGATTGCATCGACGCCGGGATCGGCGAGAGCTGTGCCGCCGGTCCCTATCTCAACTACTGGACCCAGGTCTTCGCGGCGCGTGGTGGCGCGACCGGCTATCCGATGGTCATCGAACGCGAGCGCTTCGCGGTCGCGGCGCGTGCCGTCGCCCTCTACCTCTTTCAGCCGCCCGGCAGCAACGCCCAGATGCGCTTCGCGAACGAGACCGGGGAATTCTCGGCGCCGGTGCCGTTCGATCACGACGTCGTCGGCTGGCAGCTCTCGGCGGGCGACGGCCAGAAGACGGTGATCGCCGAGGTGACCACGAGCTCGGGGACCTTCCGGACCTGCGATCAGGTCTGGCTCGACGGCTCCGGCGACACGTCGTTCCTCTTCGCCGACGGCTTCGAGTGCGCCGGCGCCGCGCTCTGGAGCGGCGTCACCCCCTGAGCCCTACTTCCTGGGCGGCTGGCTCGGTCGGAGCTCGATCAGGCTGGGCAGCGCGCGCGCGGGGAAAGCCAGCAGATCGACGACCACCCGCGCGACGTCCTCGGGCTGCAAGCGCCAGGAGCCGCCGCCTTTCATCGCTCCCGACCCGAAATCGGTCTCGACCGAGCCGGGGCAGATCGCCGCAACGCGGACGCCCGAGTGGCGCAGATCCAGCATCGCGGCCTCCGACATCCCGACCAGGCCGAACTTGCTGGCGTTGTAGGCCGCGCCACCGGCGAAGGGGTTCTTGGCGGCGAGCGACGCGATGTTGAAGATCCATCCGGTGCCCTGGTCCTTCATCACGCGAGCCGCTGCGCGCAGGGTGTAGAAGGCGCCGCAGAGATTGGTCTCGATCACCTCGCGGAAATCCTCGCCGGACAGCTCGTCGACCGGAGCGAAGCGTCCCAGCCCGGCGTTGTTGACCAGCACGTCGAGCCGGCCGGCGCGCTCGACGGTCCAGGCGACCAGGGCCTCCACCTCGGCCTCGCGGCGCACGTCGCAGACGCGGCTGGCGATCCGGCCGGGGAAGCGGTCGGCGATCTCGTGCTCGGCGAGAGTCAGTCCCTCCGGACTGCGCCCGCAGATGACGACGAAGTAGGCGCGCTCGGCGAGCGCCTCGGCGACCGCCCGGCCGATGCCGCGGCTTCCTCCGGTGACCAGGGCGACGGAATCCATCGTGCACCTCCCGAGTGAACTGCCTGTCCTTCCGGCCCATCGTAGCCGAGCCGTTCCCGCGCGAGGCAACCGGTCGCGGGGGCTTCCCGTATAATGAACGAGATGGGACGCTCTCGCGTGCTCGCGACGTGGGCCTTGGCCGTGGTGCTGGTCGTGACGACCGCCGGGCCTGGGGCTGCGGCGCCCTGCCCCGAGCGCTGCGCCTGCCCGATGATGGCGAAGATGGTCCGGGCGACGCCTTGCCCCGCGGGAAGCGGGCTGGCGGCGCCGATGGACTGCTGCCGCCCCAAGGCGGCGTCGCCGACGCCCGCGCCCACGGTCGCGGCCCCGGCGAGCGTCGAGCTGGCCACGACGACGGTGAGCGGCCCGGTGCCGCCGCCCCCGCCGCCGCAGGCGATGGCCGTATCGGCGGCGCGGCGCGCGAACGAGCACCAGCTCGGCCTCTACACCCTCCACTCGATCTGGCGAATCTGAGCGCTTTCTAGCGGGAGAAGTGTGTCCGGCGGACGCCGTCCGTCGCGAAACCCCTTCTGACGCAAGGAGAGCCGCATGTCGCTGAAGCGATGGATGACTGCCGCCGCGCTGCTGGCCGCGAGCGGCGCCCGGATCGTCGCCCAGGATCTCGAGATCGGCGCGCTCGAGCAGCGCGCCCTCGCCGGATCGCCGACCCTCGCCGCCGCCACGGCCCGTTGGACGGCGGCGCTCGCCGGGGCCGAGGCCGCCGGCGTGCTCGCCGACCCCGAGCTCCAGCTCTGGCTGCGCAACGCCGTGCCGGGGCTCACCGGGAGCGACGACATGGGGACCTCCCTGGAGGTCGAGGTGGTGCAGCCGCTGCCCTTTCCGGGCAAGCGGCAGGCCCGTCGCGACGTGGCCGCCGCCGCCGCGGCGGTCGCCGGCAGCGAGCTCGTCGCGGCGCGCGCCGAGCTGATCGCCGAGTTGCGGCGGACCTTCGCCGAGCTCGCCTCGGCCGATCTCGAACAGCGGGTCCTGGCCGAAGCGCACGAGATGCTCGAGCTGCTCGAGGCCACCGTCACGACGCGCCTGGGTGCCGGTCAGCAGAGCGCTCTCGACGTGCTCGAGGCGCAGCTCGAGATCTCCCGCCACGACCAGATGATCGACGAAGTCTTCGCGCGCTTCCTGGCGGCGCGAGCGCGCGTTGCGGCGCTCGCCGGCGTGCGCGCCGAGGAGCTGCCGTTGCGCGTCGAGCCGCTCCCCGTGCCGGAGTTCCCGGTTGCCGAGGGGCCGCTGCCGATCGAGGCGGAGCGCTCGCCCCGCGTCGCGCTGGCGGCGCTGGCGCTCGCCGCGGCAGAGCGCCAGTGGCACGCGGCCGAGCTCGAGCTGCGGCCCGACTTCGGCGTCGGTGGCGGCTTCGAATGGCCCGAAGGGTCGGACGCCTCGCTGACCCTGCGCTTCGGGATGGATCTGCCCTTCCTGCGCCGCCGCCGGCTCGGGCCGCTGGTCCGCGCCGCGGAGCAGGAGGTGGTGGCGGCGCGCGCCGGGCTCACGGCGGCACGCCTCGAGCTCGCCGCCGAGGCGGTACGCCTGGGCGCCGAACGCGACCGTTTCGAGACCACCCTCAGGCGGCTCTGGGGGGCGATCGTGCCGCGCTCGAGCGCGGCGCTCGACGCCGCCCGGGTGGCCTTCCTCAACGGCCAGGAGACCCTGCCGCGCGTGCTCGCGCTCTATGGCGACTGGTTCGAGGCGCGCATCGAGATCGCGCGCGCCGAGGCGGGGAGGTACGCGGTGTGGGCGGAGTGGCAGCGCTGGGTCGGGGATCTCCCGGCCGAGACGGTGGCGAAGGAGGAGTGAACATGAAACATCGATATGACACCCCGCGGCTCCTCTGGGCGGCCGGCCTGCTGCTCGGCCTCCTGGGCGCGCTCTCCTGCGCGCCGCATCCCGAGGCGAAGGCCGCCGAGATCTGGTACTGCCCGATGCATCCCACCTACACCAGTGACCGGCCGGGCACCTGTCCGATCTGCAACATGGATCTGGTCCGGCGCGAGCCGGCGGCGGGCGCGGCGCCTGTTGCCGAGCCTGCCGCCTCGCACGCCGCGCTCGACCTGACGCGCGAGGGAGCGCGGCTCGCCGGCGTGCGCAGCGCGGCGGCGCGCCGGGAATCGCTGGTGCGCCGCGTCCGGGCCGTCGGCTCGGTGGTCGCCGACGAGCGGCGCCAGGTGCGCGCCCAGAGCAAGTTCGCCGGCTGGATCGAGCGGCTCGACGTCAACACGACCGGCCAATTCGTGCGCCGCGGTGATCCGGCGATGGCGATCTACTCGCCGGAGCTGCTCGCCGCGCAGGGCGAGTACCTGCTGGCGCGCGACGCTGCCAAGCGTCTCACCGGCTCCGCCCTGCCCGAGGTGCGGCGGGGTGGCCAGGACCTCGTGGTCGCCGCGCGGCGCCGGCTCGAGCTGCTCGACGTGCCGCCCGCCCTCTTCGACGAGCTCGAGCGCACCCGCACGCCGCAACGCACGGTCGAGATCGTGGTGCCGGCGACCGGCTTCGTCACCGAGAAGGGGATCGTCCAGGGCCAGGAGATTCGTCCCGGCATGGAGCTCTTCACGGTGACCGATCTCTCGCGGATCTGGGTCGAAGCGGACTTCTACGAGTCGGAGGCGCGCTTCGTCGCGCCCGGACAGGAGGCCCGTCTCCAGTTGCCGTACGAGCCGGGCGCGGAACGCTCGGCCAGGATCACCTACGTCTATCCGACGCTCAATCCGGAGGCGCGCACCCTGCGCGCGCGCTTCGAGCTCGACAACCCGGGCTTCAAGCTGCGGCCCGGGATGTTCGTCGACGTCGAGCTCGCGGTCGATCTCGGCGAGGCGGTCGTGGTGCCGGATTCGGCGGTGCTCGACACCGGGGTCCGCCGCCTGGTCTTCGTGGAGGGGGAATCCGGTCAGTTCGCGCCGCGCGAGGTCCAGCTCGGCGAGCGCAGCGGCGGCGAGGCGCAGATCCTCTCCGGCCTCGCCGAGGGCGAGCGCGTCGCGGTCCAGGCGACCTTCCTGCTCGACTCCGAATCGCGCCTGCGCGCCGCGATCTCGAGCTCCACTCCGGCGGCCCCGGCGGCCGATCCGCACGCCGGGCACTGAGGCGCGCGATGATCGGACGGCTCATCGAATTCTCGGCGCGGAACCGGCTGCTGGTTCTCGCCGTGGTTCTCGCGCTCTGCGGTTACGCGGTGCACGTCCTGCGGCAGATCCGGCTCGACGCGCTGCCCGACCTCTCCGACACCCAGGTGATCATCTCGTCGCGCTGGGACCGCTCGCCCGACATCCTCGAGGATCAGGTCACCTACCCGATCATCACCGCGCTCCTCGGCGCGCCCAAGGTCAAGGCCGTCCGGGGCTTCTCGGACTTCGGCTACTCCTACGTGTACGTGATCTTCGAGGACGGGACGGATCTCTACTGGGCGCGCTCGCGCGTCCTCGAGTACCTGTCGAAGATCCAGCCTCGCCTGCCGGAGGGGGTGCAGACCGAGCTCGGCCCGGACGCCACCGGCGTCGGCTGGATCTACCAGTACGTGCTCCGCGACCGCTCCGGCGAGCATTCGCTCGAAGAGCTCCGCTCGTACCAGGACTGGACACTGCGCTACGCGCTGCAGAGCGTCCCCGGAGTGGCCGAGGTCGCGTCGCTCGGCGGCTACGTCAAGCAGTACCAGGTGACGGTCGACCCCAACCGGCTCGCCAGCTACTCGATCGCGATCGGCGACGTGGTGCGGGCGGTCGAGCAATCGAACGACGAGACGGGAGGGCGCCTCCTCGAGTGGAGCGGCCGCGAGTACATGGTGCGGGTGCGCGGCTACGTGCGGACGCTCGAGGACCTCGAGCGCATCGTGCTCAAGGCGGGGAAGGGCGGAGTGCCGATCCTGCTGCGCGACGTGGCGCGCGTCGACCTCGGTCCGGAGCTCCGGCGCGGCATCGCCGACTTCGACGGCGAGGGCGACGCGGTGGGTGGAATCGTCGTCATGCGCCACGGGGAGAACGCACTCAACGTGATTCGCCGGGTGAAGGCGAGGTTGGACGAGCTCGCGCCCTCGCTCCCGGCGGGAGTCGAGGTGGTCACCACCTACGACCGCTCGGACCTGATCGGTCGCGCGATCGAAACGCTGACCCACGAGCTCACGCTCGCGATGATCATCGTCTCGCTCGTCATCCTGGTCTTCCTCTGGCACGTCCCGTCGTCGATCGTCCCCATCCTGACCATCCCGATCTCGGTGTTGCTCTCCTTCATCCCGCTCTACTTCATGGGAATCACGGTCAACATCATGTCGCTCGCCGGCATCGCGATCTCGATCGGCGTGCTGGTCGACGGCGCCATCGTCGAGGTCGAGAACGCCTACAACAAGCTCCATCTGTGGGAGGCGGGCGGCCGCCAGGGCGATTTCCACGCCATTCGCCTCGAGGCGCTCAAGGAGGTCGGGCCGTCGGTCTTCTTCTCGCTGCTGGTGATCGCGGTGGCGTTCATCCCGGTGTTCGCCCTGGTCGACCAGGAGGGCCGGCTCTTCGGTCCGCTCGCCTGGTCGAAGAACCTGACCATGCTGCTCGCCGCGATCCTCGCGGTGACCCTGGATCCGGCCATGCGCATGATGTTCGCGCGCATGGATCCGTTCAGCTTCCGACCCCGCTTCCTCGCCAGGCTGGCGAGCGGCGTGCTGGTCGGGCGCTACTACGCCGAGGAGCGCCACCCGGTGAGTCGGGCCATCCACGCGGTCTACGATCCGGCCTGCCGGTTCGTGCTGCGCTGGCCGAAGGCGGTGATCGCGACCGCGCTCGCGATCCTCGCCGTTTCGCTGCCGATGTACTTCCGCCTGGGCAGCGAGTTCATGCCGCCGCTGGGCGAGGGGACGATCCTCTACATGCCGACCACCCTTCCCGGCCTCTCGGTCGGGCAGGCGATGGAGCTCCTGCAGACCCAGGACCGGGTGCTCAAGAGCTTCCCCGAGGTCGTGACGGTGCACGGCAAGGCGGGACGCGCCGACACCTCGACCGATCCGGCGCCCTTCTCGATGATGGAGACGACGGTGGTGCTCAAGCCGGAGAACGAATGGCGGGCCAAGGCGACCTGGTACTCCGACTGGCTGCCGGGGTACCTCAAGCCGCTCGTCCGGCCGTTCTGGCCCGATCGCATCGGCTGGGAGGAGCTGGTCGACGAGATGGATCGAGCGCTGCGGATCCCCGGGGTCACCAACGCCTGGACGATGCCGATCAAGGCGCGGATCGACATGCTGTCGACCGGCGTCAGGACGCCGATCGGAATCAAGGTCTTCGGCAAGGACCTGACCGAGATCGAGCGGATCGGCGCCCACCTCGAGGCGATCGTGCGCGAGATCCCGGGGACGCGCAGCGTCTTCGCGGAACGCGTCGCCGGCGGCTACTTCCTGGACATCGAGCCGCGGCGGGAGGCGCTGGCGCGCCATGGGCTCACCATCGGCGAGCTGCAGGCCGTGCTCGCCGCCGCGGTGGGAGGCGAGAACGTCTCGACGGTGATCGCCGGGCGCGAGCGCTATCCGGTGAACGTGCGCTATCCGCGCGAGCTGCGCGACGACCTCGACCGGCTGGCGCGGGTGCTGGTGCCGACGCCGAGCGGGGCGCAAGTGCCGCTCGCGCAGGTGGCGGATCTCGCGCTCACCTCCGGTCCGTCGATGATCCGTAACGAGAACGGCTTCCTCGCCGGCTACGTCTTCGTCGACATCACCGGGCGCGACATCGGCGGCTACGTGGAGGAGGCGAAACGGATCGTGCGCGAGAAGCTCGTTCTGCCGGTCGGCACCACGCTCTCGTGGAGCGGTCAGTACGAGAACATGATCCGGGTGCGCGAGCGGCTGAAGGTGATCGTGCCGGTCACCCTCGGTCTGATCTATCTGCTGCTCTACGCCAACACCAAGTCGACCTTCAAGGCCCTGCTGATCATGGTGAGCGTGCCGTTCTCGGCGGTGGGAGCGATCTGGCTCTTCCACCTGCTCGACTACAACGTCTCGATCGCCGCCTGGGTGGGGATGATCGCGCTCCTCGGCCTCGACGCCGAAACGGCGGTCTTCATGTTGCTCTTCCTCGACCTGTCCTACGAGGACTACAAGCGGCGCGGCGCGCTCAACAGCCTGGACGACCTCGACGAGGCGGTGATCCACGGCGCGGTGAAGCGCGCGCGACCGAAGATGATGACCGTGGCGGCGGCTTTCATGGGTCTGCTGCCGATCCTCTTCTCGACCTCGGCGGGCGCCGACGTGATGAAGCGGGTGGCCGCGCCGATGATCGGCGGGCTGGTCACCTCGTTCCTGCTCGAGCTGTTGATCTACCCGGTGGCCTTCAAGATGTGGAAGCTGCGAACCGAGCTGAAGCACCTGCGGGAGCCTCGTGGGTAGGACGGCAGGCGCGTGCCGCGCGCCGGAGTTGAGCGACGAATGACGTAGCAACGACATGGGAGAAACAACATGAAGCGAAGTGGATGGACCTTCGGATGGGTGATGAGTTGGTTCCTGGTGGGCGCCGCGGGCGCCCTGGCGCAGCCGTCCAGCGGCGGGATGGGCGAGCTCGTGCGCGCGTACGAGCCGATTCAGCTGGCGCTGGCGGCGGACTCGACCGCGAGCGTCGTCGAGGCGGCGGCGCGCCTCGCCGAGCGCGCCGAGGCGCTCACTCCCAAGGACTCGGAGCGACCGGAGTACAGCGGGCTGATCGCCGCGGCGCGGGGCGTCAAAGCGAGCGACATCAAGACGTTGCGCGAGCAGGTGAAGCCGCTGTCGCTGGCGCTCGCCAAGCTCGTCCAGAGCCAGCCGGTGGAGGGTTACGGCATCTACTTCTGCCCGATGGCCGACGCCTACTGGTTGCAGAAGGTGGGTGCGGTACGCAATCCCTACTACGGCAAGTCGATGCTGACCTGCGGCGAGCTGGTGAAGAAGGTCGAGGGATGACCGGCCGCCCAGCGATGCGAGGAGAGCACGGATGAGCCACGACGAGCCACCGCCACCGTCACCCCAGAAACGGCGGAGTCTCCGCGTGCTCGCGCCGACCGACTCGCCAGGCGAGCTCGATCCGGTCTGCGGCATGACGGTCGATCCTGGCGCGGGCAAGCCGTCGACGGTGCACGCGGGGAAGACCTACTGGTTCTGCGGCGCCGGCTGCAAGGCGAAGTTCGAGGCCGATCCCGGCAAGTACCTGGCCGGGCACCGAGAGGCGATGGGGCACGACAGTGCGAGCCCCGCGGCACCGAGGGTTGCCGCCCAGGCCGCCCCGGTGATGGCCGGCGCCGTAGCGGTCGATCCGGTCTGCGGCATGACGGTCGAGGTCGCGACCTCGAAGCTCCGCTCAGTGTTCCGCGGCGAGACGATCCACTTCTGCTCGGGCCACTGCAAGGCGAAGTTCGACGCCGATCCCGAGGGGTACCTCGGCGGCAAGGCGCGCCCGACGTCCGCCCCGGTGCCCGCGGGCACGAAGTGGATCTGCCCGATGGACCCCGAGGTCGAGAGCGACGTCCCGGCGCCCTGCCCGAAGTGCGGCATGGCGCTCGAGCCGGCGCTGCCGCTCGCCGCGGCGACCAAGACCGAGTGGACCTGCCCGATGCACCCGGAGATCGTGCGCGACGCGCCGGGCGCCTGCCCGATCTGCGGCATGGCGCTCGAGCCGCGGACGGTCGAGATCGAGGAGGGGCCGAATCCCGAGTACGTCGACATGAGACGGCGCTTCTGGATCTCGGTGCCGCTCGCCGCGGCGACCCTCGTCCTGGCGATGGGGGAGATGATCCCGGGCGATCCGCTCGGCCACCTCCTCTCGCCGGAGCTCCGGCTCTGGTTGCAGGCCGCCTTCGCGACGCCAGTGGCGCTCTGGGCCGCCTGGCCCTTCTACCAGCGAGCCGTCGCCTCGGTGGTCAACAAGAGCCTGAACATGTTCACGCTGATCGGCCTGGGCATCTCGGTCGCTTACGGCTTCAGCCTCGTCGCGCTGCTGGCGCCCGGCCTGCTGCCCCACTCGATGCGCTACGGCGTCGTCGTGCCGGTCTACTTCGAGGCCGCCGCGGTGATCACCGCGCTGGTGCTGCTCGGCCAGGTGCTCGAGCTGCGCGCGCGCGCCCAGACCTCGTCGGCGCTCCGCAAGCTGCTCGGCATGGCTGCCAAGACCGCGCGCCGGATCGGCCCGGACGGCGCCGAGCGCGACGTGCCGCTCGCCGAGGTCGTGGCGGGCGACCTGCTGCGCGTGCGGCCGGGC
>CAYZWR010000019.1:0-36298 GCA_964481735.1 uncultured Thermoanaerobaculia bacterium | reverse complement strand
AGGAGAAGACCAAGTACATCCGCGAGCAGATCGCGCTCGGCACCAGCCAATACGGGATGCAGACCTTCGATCAGTCGCTCTTCCAGCTCTACAAGTCGGGGCTGATCACCCTCGAAGAGGCGATGCGGCGGGCGACCAACCCGGACGAGTTCAAGCTCAAGATCCAGGGCGTGCAGTTCACCGCCGACGCGGCGCGCGAGCAGATGGAGTCGTCGCTCGAAGGACCGGGCTCGCTGATGGGCTCGGCGGAGACGGCCTTCGAGGTCGAGCGCATCGAAGGCCCCAAGCGCTGATCGTCGCGCCTCCGCGCGGGCCCGGTCCGGGCTAGGATTCCCGCATGGAGTTCACCGGGCGGTTGACCGCTTTCCCCGCGGCCAACCTCATTCAATGGGCGGCCACCGAGCGGGTCTCGGGGACGCTCGTGGTGCGCCGGTCGCAGCGCGAGAAGCGGGTGCTCTTCCTGCGTGGCCGGCTGGTCGCCTGCCGCTCCAACCTGGTGCAGGAGCTCTATGGCCAGCACCTGCTCGCCCACGGCCTCCTGTCCGGCGAGGCGCTCGCCCCGGCGCTCAGCCTGGCCCGCGCGCGCCGCATCCCGCTCGGCGTCGCGCTGGTCGCCCTCGGTCTGCTCGACGAGCGGACGGTGCGCTCGACCCTCGCCCGGTCGATGCAGGAGTCGGTGCAGGACCTCTTCCTCTGGCCGCAGGGCCTCTTCTACTTCGAGGAGGGCCAGCCGGCCGAGCCCGATCTGGCGGTGGATCTCTCGCCGGCCGAGCTGGTGCTCGAAGGGACCCGGTGGATGGACGAGCTGGCGCGGATCCGTGGCGTGCTGGTCGACGACGGCGTGGTCGTCCGCCCGGTGGAGGCCGACGAGGAGCTCGAGCGGGGAGCGTACGAGCGGCGGCTGCTCGGCGCCTCCGCGCCGGAGGCCTCGCTCGCCGACCTCTGGGACCGCGTCGGCGGAGTGCACTTCCCCTTCCTCGACGCCTGCTTCCGGCTGGTGCAGGAGCGCGCCCTCGAGATCGTGCGCAGCGGCCCCGACCGGCCGAGCTCGAGCGCCGAGGTCGACCTGCGGGAGCTGCTGCTCAGCGTCGAGGGCAACGACGGCGTGCTGGTCGGCGCGGAGAGCGCCATCTTCCCGATCGACGTCATCGAGGGGCTGGTACCGGCCTGGATCCGCTCCCCGGAGGCGCGCGAGCTCGCCGATCTGAGCGCCGCCCAGCGCGCGTTCCTCGAGGGGATCGACGGGCGGACGACGCTGCGCCGCCTGTTCTCGCCCGCGACCGAGGTGCGCGCCGATCAGATGGAGCTGCTGTTCGTGGAGATCAAGCGGCGCAACGTGGTCCTCCTGCCGGCGGCGCTCGACGACGTCGAGCGTCGGCTCCCGGACGGATCGCCGCTGCGTCGCCTGGCGCGGCGGCTGCGCGCACGCCATGGTTGACCGGCGGGTCCCGGCGGCTTACGAGCGCGCGCTCAAGCTCCTCGAGCGGCGGCCGCACTTCGGCCGCGAGCTGGCGCTCAAGCTGGGACGGGCCGGCTGCCCCGAGCCGGAGATCGCCGTCGCGCTCGAACGGTTGGCCGGGCTGCGGCTGATCGACGACGAGGCGCTGGCGCGCTCCTTTGCCGCCGAGCTCGCGCGGCGCAAGGGCTACGGACGCGCCCGCATCGTCCAGGAGCTCGCCCGGCGAGGTGCGCCGGAGGAGGCGATCGGGCTGGCGGTGGGCGAGCTCACGCCGGACGACGAGCTCGTCCGCGCCCGCGAGGTCGCCGCGAAATGGGCGCGCAGCTCGCCCGTCGAGCCCGCGGCGCTCGCCCGGCACCTCGCCCGCAGGGGCTATCCCAGGCATGTTATCTTTCGTGTTTTGAGGGAGTTCGCCCCCGGCGCCGAGGCCTCGCCCGAGGATTCGTAGCAGGTCGCCGCCGGCGGAGCGCGAGTCGCCCGACGCCGAGTTCCGGAAAGCGAGAGTCGTCATGAGGAGCGCCGATATCCGGCGGAGTTTCGTCGATTTCTTCACCGCGCACGGTCACCAGGCCCGGCCGAGCTCGCCGCTCGTGCCGCACGGCGACGCGACGCTGCTCTTCACCAATGCCGGCATGGTGCAGTTCAAGGACTACTTCACCGGCGCGGCGACCCCCGATTTCCGGCGCGCGGTCACGGTCCAGAAGTGCCTGCGTGTCTCGGGCAAGCACAACGATCTCGAGAACGTGGGTCCGAGCCCGCGCCACCACACCTTCTTCGAGATGCTCGGCAACTTCTCCTTCGGCGACTACTTCAAGCCGGAGGCGATCGAGTGGGGCTGGGACCTGGTCACCCGCGTCTGGGGGTTGCCCGCGGCGCACCTCTTCGCCTCGGTCTACGAGCAGGACGACGAGGCCTTCGAGCTCTGGCGGAGGATCTCGGGGCTGCCGGCCGAGCGGATCGTGCGCTGTGGCGAGAAGGACAACTTCTGGGCGATGGGCGAGACCGGTCCGTGCGGCCCGTGCAGCGAGATCTACGTCGACCGGCGCCCCGGCGAGCCGGCGGTCGACTGGGAGGAGGGGACCGACTCCGGGCGCTACCTCGAGATCTGGAATCTCGTCTTCATGCAGTTCGAGCGCGCCGCCGGCGGCGTGATGACGCCGCTGCCCAAGCCGTCGATCGACACCGGCGCCGGACTCGAGCGGGTGGCGGCGGTGCTCGCCGGCGTCGATTCCAACTACGATACCGATCTCTTCCGGCCGATCCTCGAAGCGACGGCGACGCTGGCGGGCACGCGCTACGGCGCCGACCCGGGGCGCGACGTCTCGATGCGCGTCGTCGCGGACCACCTCAGAGCGGTCGCCTTCCTGCTCGCCGACGGAGTCATCCCGTCGAACGAGGGGCGGGGCTACGTGTTGCGCCGGCTGCTGCGCCGCGCGGTGCGTCACGGCATGCGGCTCGGCTTCGCGGACCCCTTCCTGTGCCGTCTCCTGCCGACCGTCGACGAGGCGATGGCCGGCGTCTACGCCGAGCTCGCCGCGACCCGCGGCGCCGCGGTCACGACGATCCGGACCGAGGAGGAGAAGTTCCTGGCGACCGTCGCCGCCGGCTCGCAGAAGGTGCAGGAGGCGATCGAGGAGGCCAAGCGCGCCGGCCGGCGGACGCTCTCCGGCGAGGCCGCGTTCCGGCTCTACGACACCTATGGCCTGCCCATCCAGCTCCTCGGGGAGATCGCCGAGGAGGAGAAGTTCGGCGTCGACCAGGCGGCCTTCGAGGCCGCCCTCGCCGAGCAGCGCGAGCGCTCGCGCGCCGCCAAGAGCACGACGAAGGAGCTCGATCTCGCGGTGCAGGCGGCCCTGGACAAGAGATTCGTCGTGGACCGGGCCACGATCTTCGAAGGCTACGAGAAGCTCTCGGCTCAGGGAGTCAAGGTCCTCGCCGCGATGTCGGTGCCTCGAGGTCCCGAGGAGAGCCCGGTGGGGTTCTCGGCTGCGGAGCTCTCGGGGAGCATCGGCGAGGGCGAAGAGGGCTTCGTCGTGCTCGATCGCACGTCCTTCTACGCGGAGTCCGGTGGGCAGGTGGGTGATCGCGGGGAGATTCGCTGGTCGAGCGGAAGGGCCGAGGTGCGCGACGTGCATCGGGACACCGCGGGACGTGTCCTGCACGACGTGCGCGTCGTGGAAGGACGCTTGGGTGACCCGTACCCCCTAGTCGAGCTTCTCGTCTTTCCCGAGCATCGCCTGCCCACCCAGCGCAATCACACCGCGACCCACCTCCTGCACGCCGCGTTGCGCGAAGCGCTGGGCTCGGCAGTGCATCAGGCGGGCTCGCTCGTCGCGCCCGATCACCTGCGCTTCGACTTCACCTTCAACCGTCCGCTGAGCGAGGACGAGCGACGGCGGGTCGAGCAGCGGGTCAACGAGTGGGTGTTGAAGGCGGTGCCGACGCGGATCACGCCCGGCCGGGACTTCAAGGAAGCGGTGGCGGCCGGGGCGATGGCGCTGTTCGGCGAGAAGTACGGCGACAAGGTGCGCACCGTGGAGGTGCCGGGCTTCTCGCTCGAGCTCTGCGGCGGCTGTCACGTCGGCAACACCGGCGAGATCGGCCCCTTCGTGCTGCGCGCGGAGCGTGGCATCGCCTCGGGGGTGCGCCGCATCGAGGCGCTGACCGGCGACGGGGCGCTCGCCTTCCTGCGCCAGCGTGACGCCGAGCTCACGGCGGTCGAGCAGGCGCTGGGCGCCGCGCCGGGAGACACCGGGCGCGAGCTGGCGGCGCTCCGCCGCGCGCTCAAGGAGCGCGACGCCGAGCTCGCGAAGCTCCGCCTGCAGCTGCTCTCCGGCGGCGGCGCCGCGGCCGAGGAACGCGCGGTCGCCGGGATCCGGGTGGTCGCTCGCGAAGTGCCTCCGGCCCCCGCGGCCGAGCTTCGCCAGATGGCCGACGTGCTGCGCGCCCGGCTGGGCTCCGGCGTCGTGGTCCTGGGCGCCCGGGGCGAGGGCAAGGTGGCGCTCGTCGCGGCGGTCACCCCCGACCTGGTCGGGCGGGTCTCGGCGGGGAAGCTCCTGCGCCGGCTCGCCGGGGTGGTGGGCGGTTCCGGCGGCGGGCGGGACGACTTCGCCCAGGCGGGGGGGAAGCACCCCGAGCGGCTCGGCGAGGCGCTGGCCGAGGTCGACCGCGCGATCGCGGCCCTGCTCGGCGGCGATTCGGCGGCCTCGGGCGGTGGAGAGTAAGATACTGCCGTCCGCCATGCGCGCCGGTCCCCTCCTCCTCCTGGTGGTCACGGCCGCCCTGCCGGCCCAGGCCGGCGAGGTGTCGGTGCGGGTGCGCGAGGACGGCGTCAAGGTGATCGTCAACGAGCCATCCACGGCACGCGCCCGGCGGCTGGCCGGGAGCCTGCTTCCGGTGCCCGACTCCGGCCTCGCGGCCGAGATCGAGCGTCAGGCGGCAGCGCGGCAGCTCGACACCCGTCTGGTGCAGGCGGTGGTCCAGGTGGAGTCGGGCTACAACGCGATGGCGCTGTCGAACAAGGGAGCGATCGGGCTGATGCAGCTGATGCCCGAGACGGCGCGCGAGCTGGCGGTGGACGATCCGTGGGATCCGCGCGAGAACCTGCGCGGCGGCACGACCTATCTGCGGCAGATGCTCGACCGCTTCGGGGAGCTCGAAGCGGCGCTCGCGGCCTACAACGCCGGACCGGAGGCCGTGGTCAAGCACGGCGGCATTCCGCCCTACGCCGAGACGCGCGACTACGTGCGTCACGTGCTCCATCTCTTCGACGGGCGCGACAGCGCGCTCGAAGGGCGCAAGGTGTTCATCGTGCGTGACGCCGACTCGCGCATTCGCCTCACCACGGACGGCCTGGGCCGGCCCTAGCCGCGCCGCCCTGCCGATCGAGCGCTCCGGGCGGATGAGCAACCTCCCCAACATCCTCACCATCGGCCGGATCCTGCTCGTTCCGATCCTGGTGGTCGTCCTGCTCACCAAGTTCGACGGCAAGGAGATGGTGGGGCTCGCGCTCTTCCTGGTCGCCGCGCTGACCGATTTCCTCGACGGCTTCCTGGCGCGTCGGCTCAACCTCGTCTCCCGACTGGGTCAACTGCTCGATCCGGCGGCCGACAAGATCCTGATCGCGGCGGCCTTCATCTCGCTCGTCGAGCTCGATCCGCGGGTGACCCCGTCGTGGATGGTGGTGGCGATCCTGGCGCGCGAGTTCGCGGTGAGCGCGCTGCGCAGCCACGCCGCCGCCGAGCACGTGATCATCCCGGCGGGATGGTCGGGCAAGGTGAAGACGGGCGCCCAGATCGTCGCCATCTCGCTGCTGATCATCTACAACCAGCTCGGCGAGTTCTCGCATCTCGCGCCGATCTCGCTCTGGGTCGCCATGTTGATGACCCTCTACTCCGGGCTCGAGTACTTCCTGCGCTACCGCCGCTTGCTCGCCGGGGCCAAGGCGCCGAAGGGCGTGAACGGCGCTTGATCTCCCGCGACATCCTCGAACGCCTCATCCGCTTCGCCGGCCGGCGCCACCGCCTGGTCATCGCGATCTTCGTGCTGGTGGTCGGTGGCTGCGGCCTGCTCGCCCTGCGCCTGCGCTTCGACCCCGACGTGCTCCACCTGCTGCCCAAGAAGGACCCGGCGGTGATCGCCTTCCGCGAGACGCTCGAGCGTTTCGGCACGGTCGACACCTGGGTGGTGGCGATCCGCATCCCGGAGGAGGCGCCGCTCGATCCCTACGAGCTGTTCTCCGACGAGCTCGCCGAGCGCATGACCGCGGCCGGCCTGTTCTCCTCGGTCGAGCACCGGCTGGGGGAACCCGAGGAGCTGTTGTCGCAGTTCCTGCCGCGCGCCGCGCTCTTCCTCGACGCCGCGAGCCGCGAGCGACTGGCCGGTCACCTCACCGACGAGGCGATCGGCGAGCGGGCCGGGGAACTGCGCCGCACGTTGGAGATGCCGCAGGCGCTGGCGGTCAAGGATCTGCTCAAGCTCGATCCGCTGGGCGTCTCCGAGGTCTTCGTCGACCGCATCGGCGGCGTGCGCGGTCCGCTCGCCGTGGATTGGCAGAGCGGCCGCTACCTGTCGCGCGATCACCGGCTGCTGCTGATCCTCGGCAAGCCGGTCCGCCCGGCGCAGGATCTCGCCTTCAACCGGGAGCTCCACGACACCATGACCGCCGAGGTCGAGGCGACACGTGGCGGTTGGGCGGAGCTCAGCGAGGGCGCCGGCCTGCCGCCGCCCGAGGTCTTCTTCGGCGGCCGCCAGATGATCGCGCTGGACGACGTCGGCCTGATCCGGCGCGACGTCATCGTCAACGCGGTGACCTCGCTGCTCGGCGTCCTGGCGCTGTTCTACCTCGCCTACCGTCGCACCTCGCTGCTCCTGCTCGTCTTCTCGCCGCTGGCCTGCGGGCTGGCGATCACCTTCGGCTTCTCGGCGGTGGCGATCGGTGTCCTGTCCTCGGCGACGGCCGGGGTGGCGGCGCTGCTCGTCGGCCTGGGCGACGATTTCGTCATCGTGCTCTACGGCCGCTACGTCGAGGCGCGGCAGGCCGGGCTCTCGGTGGACGACGCGCTGCGCTCGATGGGCGGCGCCACGGCGCGCGGCGTGGTGCTCGGCGCGATCACCACGGCGGCGACCTTCTACGCGTTCCTGATCACCGACTTCACCGGCCTCTACCAGATGGGCCTGATCATCGGCACGGGCATCCTCTTCTGCCTGCTCGCCGTCCTCTTCCTGGTGCCGGCGATGATCGGGTGGAGCGAGGAGCATCACCGCAAGCGGGACCGCGAGCCGCGGTTGCACCTCTTCGCCTTCGGGATCGAGCACGTGACCCGCTTCGCCATGCGCCGGCCGGTCGCGACGCTGATCGGCTCGGGGGTGATCACGCTCGCGGCCCTCGCGATCGTCACCCGCCTGCAGTTCGACGACAACGTGGAGGCGCTCAGGCCGCCCGGCAACCGCGGCATCCTGGCGCAGGCGGAGATCAACCGGCACTTCGGCGCCGGGTTCGATCACATGTCGCTGGTGCTCTCGGCGCCCTCGCTCGATCAGGTCCTGGCGCTCGCCGATCGCGCCGCGGAGGCCGCCGGACGGCTGGTGGCCGACGGGCGACTGGGCGGATTCGACGCCGTGACCTCGGTCATGCCGCCCCCCGCGGAGCAGCAGGAGGCGCTCGCCTGGCTCGCGGCGGAGCGCGCGGGGGCGCTCGACATGGCGCGCATCCGCACGAGCTTCGCGGCGGCGCTCGCCCGCGAGGGGCTGCGGCTCGAGCCCTTCGAGCACGGGCTCGAGCTGCTCGGGCAGGCGCTCGCCCCCCCGGGCGCGATCACCCGCGAGAGCCTGCTCGCCCTGCCCCAGGGCCGCGCCCTGCTCGATCGCTACCTGCATCAGGAGCCGGACGGCTGGAAGAGCCTGGTCAAGGTCTACAACCTGCCCGGTCGTCCGAAGCGCGAGATCCCGGCGGCGGCGGTCGATCTCGCCCGCAGCCTCGGTCCGGCGGCCGAGCTCACCGGCATGAACGTGCTCAGCAAGAGCCTGCGGGGCGAGGTCCGCCGCGACGCCATCCTCTCGGCGCTGATCGGCCTGCTCGCGGTCACCCTCCTGCTCTGGATCGACTTCCGCAACGTGAGGAGCGCCCTGCTCGCGCTCCTGCCCCTCCTGGTCGGCGTCGTCTGGATGATCGGCGCCATGGTGGTGCTCGACCTCCACATGAACTTCATGAACATCTTCGTGATCACCATGATCATCGGGATCGGGGTCGACTACGGGATCCACGTCATCCACCGCTACCAGGAGGAGAAGGCCGAGCCCGGGGGCGATCCGGTGCTCGCGGTGGAGGAAACCGCGCGGGGTGTCTTCCTGGCCGCGCTCACCACCATCGTCGGCTTCGGTTCGCTGGCGACGTCGCACTATCCCGGCCTGATCTCCATGGGCATGGTCTCCATCCTCGGCACGCTCGCGACCTGCCTGGTGGCCATCGTGGTGATCCCGGCGTGGCTCGGCTGGCGGCGCCAGGTCGCGGCGCGAGGCACGTCGACCCCGACGACTTCGTAGGCCCGCGATGCGCTGGACGGAGCGCGGCAGGCAGACGGCGCTGGCGGTCGCAGGGCTCTCCTGCTGCGCGATCGGCGCGATCGTCTTCCATCTCCAGGAGCTCGTCCGCCGGACCGGCACCGCGATTGGCCCGACCGACGGCGATCCTCTGTTCAGCCTCTGTCTGCTCGAGTGGGGGGCACAGGCCTGGCGTCACGGTCTGGCGGGCTTCTGGGACGCGCCGTTCTTCTTTCCCTCGACGGCGACCATCGCCCTCTCGGACCACGGCCTTCTGCTCGCGCTGCTTCACCTGATCCTGCGGATCGCGGGCGCGGGACCGGCGCTGGGCTACGACCTGCTGCTCGTGGCGAGCTTTCCGCTCACCGCCTGGGCCTGCTTCCTGCTGTTGCGCCGGGCGGGGCGCGCGAAGTGGTGGCTCGCCGCCGCACTGGCCCTGGCGGTCGCTTTCGCGCCCTGGCGCTGGGGCCAGCTGCCTCACCTGATGATGATCTGGGCGCCGGGACCGCCACTCGCGATCTGGACGTTCGACCGGCTCCTCGCGAATCCGCGCGTCGGCCGCGCCGCAGCTTTCGTCGCCGCCTACGCCGTCACCGTGCTCTCGGGGACCTACCTCGCCTACCTCACCCATTTCGCGCTCCTGGCGGTCGCCCTGGTGCGCGTTTGCCGCCGGAGCGATCGCCGTCGATGGCTGGCCCGGCCGGTGCCGCTCGCCGGCGCCGCCGCGCTGACGGTGGTCCTGGGCCTGGCCTCGTTCTGGCCCTATCTCGCGGCGCGGCGGGACCACGGGGAACGGCGGAAGACGCAGGAGATCCTCGCCTTCGACACGGTCGCGACCGACTGGCTGGCGCCTTCGTTGAGGAATCTCTATGCCGGAGTCCTTCCCGTCGCATGGCGGCGGGCCGAGCGGGAGCTCTTCCCGGGCGCGCTTCTGACGGCCGGCCTGCTGTCCGCGCTCGCTCGCGAGTCCGGGCGCCGCCGCATGCCGCCGCTCCCGCTCCTGGGGCGCGCACTGCTCGCGGGGGGTCTCTTCTTCGTGCTCCTTTCGAGCGGCCGTGTCTACGTGCTCCTCGCCAAGGTCATCCCGGGTCTCGACGGCATGAGGGTGCCCACCCGCGGACAGCTCTTCGTGCTCCTGGCGGTCGCGACGCTCGCCGCGCGCGGCTTGGCACGCGGAACGAGCGCGACCAGCGGCCGCCGGACGCGCACGAGCTGGGCAGCCGGCGTCGCGATCCTCCTGGCGCTGGACCTCGGCTCACGTCCAATGGCGGCGAGTGACGTCTGCGAACTGGAGCGCGACGCGGCGCTGCCGCCGCACATTCGTTGGCTGGCCCGTGACGAAGTGCGGGCGATCGCGGTTTTTCCGCTGCGCGGTGACTCCACCGAGGGCCGGCGGATGTGGCGTATCCGCGCGCACGGCAAGCCGATCGCCAACGGCTACAGCAGCTTCGTGCCGCAACCGTTCCGCTTCCTGCGCTCGAGCTGCCGCTCGGCCGACAACCGGCTGACCGGGCGCTGCGTCGATGCGCTCGACGAGCTCGGCATCAGCCACGCGGTGGTCGAGGACGCCTGGTACGCGGCGCCCGGGGCAGCGCTCGCCGACCGCCAGGGCGCCGCGCTGCGCGCCGAGGTGCGCGACCGGCTGCGCCTCGTCTTCAGCGACTCGCAGGCGCTGGTCTATGCCGTCGAGGGGCAGCGCGGCTCAGCGCCTCAGGGCGAAGAGCAGCAGGGGGCCGGCCGCGAAGCCGGCGAGGTGGGCGTACCAGGCGACGCCACCGGACTGTGACCCGGGCGCGGCGAGCAGCGCCCCGGCGAGCTGGAGCAGGAACCAGAACGGAATGAAGAGGAAGGCGCGGCTGGTCATCGGCACGAGCAGGCAGCCGAGCGGCAGCACGCCCGAGAGCCTGGCCTTCGGAAAGAGCACCAGGAAGGCGCCGAGGATGCCGGCGATCGCCCCCGAGGCGCCGATCAGCGGCAGCGTCGAGCGCGGCGTCGCGGCGATCTGCGCCGCCGAGGCGAGCAGCCCGGAAAGCAGGTAGAGGGCGAGGTAGCGGCTCCGGGGCAGCCGGCTCTCGACGTCGTCGCCGAACACCCAGAGGAAGGCGAGATTGCCCAGCAGGTGGAGCCAGCCACCGTGCAGGAAGAGCGCCGCGACGAGGCGGAGCGGCAGGCGGAGCGGATCGGCGAGCGCCACGACCTCGGCGGGGGAGACCGCCAGCCGCGCGAGCGCCGCCGGGGCCCGCTCGCCGAGCGAGAGCTCCCAGGCGAAGACCCCCGCGTTGACGACGAGGAGCGCCGCGGTGACCCAGGCGAAGCGGCGCTTCTGGCGCGAATCGCGGAGCGGGATCAACGGCGCTGCCGCCCGCGCCGGCCGGCCGGCGCGCGGACGCGATGGATGCGCAGCAGGTTGGTGAGCGGCCGGTCGCGGATCGGCGAGCCCATGAGCAGGAGGAGACAGTCGCCGGGTCGGATCAGGCGACGCGCCAGGAGCTCCCGCTCGACGAGGCCGATCAGGTCCTCGCGGTGCTGCACCTCGCGCTCGAGGAGGATCGGCCGGGTGCCCCAGAGCAGCTGGATGCGCCGTGCGACCTTGACGTCGGTGGTGAAGACGAGCGTCGGCACGACCGGGCGGTAGCGCGCCAGGCGGCGGGCGGTGAAGCCGCCCTGCGAGAAGGCGACGATGCGGCTGCCGGCGAGCTTGCTCGCCGCGTGGACGGCGGCGGCGGCGATGACGTCGGCGATCTCGACCGCGCCGGAGAAGGCGGGCCGGGAGAGCGTGCGCGGCTCGGGCGCCGGGAATCGGCCGGCGGCGAGCCCGGGATCGCGCGGCGGGTCGCCGGCGGGGGAGCTCGCGAGCCGGTAGGCCTCGGCCTCGACGACGATCCGGGCCATGGTACGCACCGCCTCGACCGGATAGCGCCCCGCGGCGGTCTCGCCCGAGAGCATCAGGGCGTCGGCGCCGTCGAACACGGCGTTGGCGACGTCGGAGGCCTCGGCGCGGGTCGGCCGCGGCTGGCCGACCATCGACTCGAGCATCTGCGTGGCGACGATCACCGGCCTGCCCAGCCGCCGGCCGGCCGCGATGATCCGTTTCTGCAGCACGGGAACCTCGTGCAGCGGCACCTCGACCCCGAGGTCGCCGCGCGCCACCATCACGGCGTCGGCGGCCTCGACGATCTCGTCGATGTGCGCGATCGCCGCGGCGCGCTCGAGCTTGGCGACGATGGGCAGCTCGGCGCCGTGTCGCGCGACGACCTCGCGCAGCGCCTCGACGTCGCGCGCCCGGCCGATGTAGCTCGCCGCCAGGAAGTCGGCGCCCTCGGCAACCGCGAAGGCGATGTCGTCGCGGTCCTTGCGCGAGATGGTGAAGGGAAGCTCGGAGTCGGGGAGATTGATCCCCTTGCGGGTCGACACCGCGCCGCCGTGGACCACCCGCGCGGTGACGCGGCCGGCGCGCTTGCCGACGATCACCAGCTCCACCATGCCGTTGTCGATCAGCAACCGTTCGTCGATCCGCAGGTGGCGCAGGAACTCGGGGTCGTCGACCGGCAGGTCGACGCCGCGCGAGGCCTCGCCGAGGGTCAGTCGCTCGCCGGCGCGCAGTGTGCGCGGCCCGGCGTCGAGTCGGCCCAGCCGGTAGCGCGGGCCCATCAGGTCGAGCAGCGCCGGCACGTGCCGGCCCTGCGCCCTGGCGACGCGGCGCAGCCGGCGCAGCGCGCGGCGGTGCCCGGCGAGGTCGCCGTGCGAGAGATTGAAGCGGATGACGTCGGCGCCGGCGGCGAGCAGGCGCGCCAGCACCGTCTCCCCGGCGCTCGCCGGCCCCAACGTGGCGATGATCTTGGCGCGGCGTTCCATGGTTTCGCCCGGCTGCGACGAGTCGCCTAGGATAACCAACCGCGGCGCGCTCACCAAACCGAGTCTGCTATCGTTTCGCCGCTCCGGTGCTCCCCCCGGAACACCACGAACCATGTTCGAAGGCCTGCAAGAGAAGTTCCAGGACGTCTTTCGCCGCTTGAAGGGCGAAGGCAAGATCACGCAGGAGCACCTCTCCGCGGCGCTCAAGCAGATCCGCCTCGCCCTGCTCGAGGCCGACGTCCATTTCCGCGTCGTCAAGGAGCTGCTCGCCCGGGTCGAGGCGCAGGCCGTCGGGGAGAAGGTGCTCGACAGCCTGTCGCCGGCGCAGCAGGTCATCAAGATCGTGCGCGACGAGCTCACGGCGACGCTGGGCGGCGAGGAGGCGCGCGAGCTCAGGGTCGACGGCGCGCCGGCAGTGATCCTGATGTGCGGTCTCCAAGGCTCCGGCAAGACGACGACGTGCGGCAAGCTCGCCCGGCGGCTCGCCGGGCGCGGGCGCTATCCGCTGCTCGTCGCCGCCGACCTGCAACGTGCCGCCGCGGTGGAGCAGCTGGTTCAGGTGGGGGCGCGCGTCGAGATCCCGGTCCTCCCGCCCGAGCCGGGGGAGACGGTCGTCGAGCTCGGGCGCCGGGCGCTGCGCCATGCGCGGGAGCGCGGCCGCGACGTCGTGCTGATCGACACCGCCGGGCGGCTGCACGTCGACCAGGCGCTGATGGCGGAGATCGCCGCGCTCGCCGCCGCCGTCGAGCCGGCCGAGCTGCTCTACGTCGCCGATGCCATGACCGGGCAGGACGCGGTCCGCTCGGCGCAGGAGTTCGCCAAGGTCCTGCCGCTCACCGGGGTCCTGCTGACCAAGCTCGACGGCGACACCCGCGGTGGCGCCGCGCTCTCCGTGCGCGCGGTCGCCGACGTGCCGATCCGCTATGTCGGCGTCGGCGAGAAGCCGGAGGACCTCGAGCTCTTCTCCCCGGCCCGCATGGCCTCGCGCATCCTCGGCATGGGGGACGTCCTGGCGCTCATCGAGCGGGCCCAGGAGACGGTCGATGCCAAGGAGGCGCAGCGCCTCGCCGAACGGCTGGGGCGCAACGAGTTCACCCTCGAGGATCTGCGCGACCAGTTGCGCCAGGTCAAGAAGCTCGGGCCCCTGCGCAACGTCCTCGAGATGCTGCCCAAGATGGGACCGCTCAAGGGAATGCAGCAGGTGGGTGAGGCGGACGAGCGGCGCATGGCGCGCATCGAGGCGATCCTCAACTCGATGACGCTCGGCGAACGGCGCAACCCGGGCCTGCTGAACGGCAGCCGGAAACGCCGGATCGCCCGCGGTTCCGGGACCTCGGTGCAGGAGATCAACCAGCTGATGAAGCAGTACCTGGCGATGAAGAAGATGATGAAGGGCGTCAAGTCGGGCTGGCTGCAGCGCGCCTTCGGCAAAGGGGCTCGCCCTGGACTGTGGTAGCATTCCAGCTTCGGTTTCCGCCAGCGGGTCTCCACACCGCCGGCCAGGTCCCGGTAACCCTTGGAGGTTGAAGCACATGCTCAAGATTCGGCTGCGCCGAATGGGCGCCACGAACAAGGCGTTCTATCGCCTGATCGTCTCCGATTCGCGGCGCGCCACGTCCAGTTCCGCCCTCGAGGAGGTCGGTACCTACGACCCCCGGCAGTCGCCGCCGCGCATCCAGCTCGATCGTGCGCGCATCGACTATTGGGTCGGCAAGGGCGCCAAGCTCTCCGACACCGTCCGCCAGATCGTCGCCCGCTCCGCCGGCTGACGTGAGCGCGGCGGAAGACCTCACCTCCGTCGTTCGCCTGCTGGTCGACGAGCCCCGGGCCGTCAAGGTCGTCGGGAGCGACGAAGCGGGCAGGGTGCGGCTCGACCTCTCCGTGGCGGGCAACGACCGCGGAAAGGTGATCGGCCGCCGCGGCCGCACGATCGACGCCCTGCGCGCGCTCGCCGCGGCGCGCGGCGTTCAGGAAGGCCGGTCGTATGCCGTCGAAGTCCTCGACGACTGAAACCCCCAGTCCGCTCCCCGAACGGGTCAACGTCGGCCTGATCCTGAGGCCGCACGGCATCGCCGGGGAGCTCCAGGTGGAGCCGTGGAGCGAGCATCCGGCGCGCTTCGCGCCCGGCGCCTCCCTGCTCGCGGTGCCGCCCGGCAAGGGCGTCCCGCGGACCCTCCGCGTCGAGCGCGCGTCGCTGCACCGCGGCGGTCTGCGGGTGGCGTTCGCGGGGATCGCCGATCGTGACGCCGCGGAGGCACTGCGCGGCTGGCGGCTGGAGATCGCACGCTCCGAGGTCCCGGAGGCGCCGCGCGGCTCGTACTACGTCTTCGAGCTGATCGGCTGCCGCTGCCACGACCAGCGGTTCGGCGAGCTCGGCGAAGTGACCGACCTCGCGACCCAGGGCGGGGGTTGGCTGCTGGAGGTCCAGCGGGGCGACGGACGGCGTCTTTCGCTCCCCTTCGTCGAGGAGTTCCTGGTCGAGATCGACCGGCAGGGTCGCCGGATCGAGTGGCGGTTGCCGGAAGGGCTGATCGAGGCATGCGCGTTCGGGTCCTGACCATCTTTCCCGAGCTCTTCGGGCCGTTTCTCACGACTTCCCTGATCGGGCGGGCGCGCGAACGCGGCCTGCTCGACCTCGCGGTCGAGGACCTGCGCGGTTTCACCACCGACCGGCATCGCACGGTCGACGACGAGCCCTACGGCGGCGGCGGGGGCATGGTGATGAAGGCCGAGCCCTGGATCCGCGCGGTGCGCGCCATCGCGGGCTCGCCGCCCGCCTGGCGCGTGCTGCTCACCCCGCAGGGTCACCGGCTGGACGAGGGCAAGGTGCGGGAGCTCGCCGGACGGCCGGCCCTGGTGCTGCTCTGTGGGCGCTACGAGGCCATCGACGAGCGGGTTCGCGCGACGGTGGTGGACGAGGAGATCTCGATCGGCGACTACGTTCTGTCGGGCGGCGAGTTGGCCGCGATGGTGCTGATCGAGGCGGTCTCGCGTCAGATCCCGGGCGTGGTGCAGCAGGCGGAGTCGGTGGAGCGCGACAGCTTCCGTCGCGGCTTGCTCGATCACCCGCACTACACCCGCCCGCCGGAGCTCGAGGGGCTGGCGGTGCCGGACGTGCTGCTCTCGGGCGATCATGCCGCCATCGAGGCCTGGCGGGAGCTGGAAGCCCTGCGGGCCACCCTCGCCAAGCGGCCGGATCTCCTGGCGACGGCGCGCCTGACCGCCGGCCAGGCCCGGGAGCTGGCCCGCCTCGAAGCGGCCGGAAAAACCGAAGAGTTGCCGTAACTCGCGAAAACCAGGATAATTGTCCGCCTCCGGAGCCGAAGGGTCGGTTTCCGAGTCGAGCCCCACTCAGAGGTTGGTCATGAATGTGTTGAGCGACATCGAGCGTAGCTATCTGCGTGCTGACGTCCCGGAATTCCGCCCGGGCGACACCGTCCGGGTCCAGGTGAAGGTCAAGGAAGGCGACAAGGAACGGCTGCAGGCGTTCCAGGGCGTGGTCATCGCCCGCCGTGGCACGGGGACGCGCGAGATGTTCACCGTGCGCAAGATCTCGGGCAGCATCGGCGTCGAGCGGATCTTCCCGCTGCACGCGCCGGTGGTGGATCGCATCGAGGTGTTGCGGCGCGGCCGGGTGCGTCGCTCGAAGCTATACTATCTGCGCAATTTGAAGGGCAAGGCGGCGCGCATCGAGGAGCGCCGCGACGAGACGACCTCCCCGGCCCGCAGCTGAGCGCCGCCCGCGGCGCTGCGCGCGGGCAACGGGGCTGGGGGACACGGGGTGACGACGACGCTCGATCTCTGCTGCGAGGCCTTTCGAATCGATCTCCTGCGCGGACTCGAGGATCGTCTCGTCCAAGCGGGGTTCGGTCGAGTGGCCGGGGCCGACGAAGCAGGTCGCGGCGCGCTCGCCGGACCGGTCGTCGCCGCCGCCGTGTTGCCGGATCCCGAGCGGATCGTTCCCGGAATCGATGACTCGAAGAAGCTGCCTGCCGACCGCCGCGAGCGGCTCGCCCGGGCGATTCGCGAGTCCGTCCGGGCCTGGGCCGTGGTCGCCGTCGGGCCCGAAACCATCGACCGGATCAACATCCTCGAAGCGACCCGGCTCGCGACCCGGCGTGCCGTCGAGGCCCTCGCCGTGGCGCCGGACTGCGTGATCACCGACGCCCTGACGCTGCCCGGTCTCGCGCTGCCCTGTCTGCCGGTGGTCAAGGGGGACGCGCTCGCCTACGCGGTCGCCTGCGCCTCGATCCTCGCCAAGTGCGAGCGGGACAGGATGCTCCGCGCGCTCGACCGCGAGTATCCCTGGTACGGTTTCGCGGTGCACAAGGGCTACGGCGCGCCGGAGCACCTCGCGGCGCTCGCCCGGTTCGGGCCGAGCCCGGTGCATCGCCTGACCTTTCATTCCGTGCTGCCGCGCGCCGTGGAGAGCGCCGCCTGATGGCGCTCAACCGGCCGCAGGTCATCGCTTCGGCGGAGAAGCTCGTCTCGCGCGGCAAGATCGAGGCGGCGATCAAGGAGTACCGCAAGCTCCTCACCGACAACCCCAACGACGCCTCGACCCTCAACCGGCTGGGCGACCTCTACGCCCGCGTCGACCGGATCGACGAAGCGGTGCGCCTCTTCTCGCAGATCGCCGATCGCTACACGGACGACGGCTTCTTCGTCAAGGCGATCGCGATCTACAAGAAGATCATCAAGCTCGATCCGACGCGCCTGGCGGTCTACGAGCGACTGGCGGAGCTCTACCACAAGCAAGGCCTGGTGCCTGAGGCGCGGACCCAGTACCAGGTGCTGGTCGACTACTACCAGAAACACGGCAACGCCACCTCGGCGGGCGGCATCCTGCAGAAGATGGCGGCGCTCGTGCCCGACGATCCGGGGCCGCACGTCAAGCTGGCCGAGCTCTTCCGCGCGCAGCAGCTCACCGACAAGGCGCTCGCCGAGTACCGGCTGATCGCCGACCTGATGTTGCGCCACAACAAGGTGGACGAGGCGACCCAGGTCTACGCCAAGGCGATCGAGGCCGAGCCGCAGGACATCGCGTTCATCACCGACGCGGTGCTGGGCCTCAAGGACGCTGGACACACCGGCGCTGCCGCCCGGCTGCTGGCGCTGGCGGTCGAGATGAACCCGCAGGCGGAGAAGATCGCCCGCCTCGCCGGCCTCGGGCGCGCGGCGCGTCCGGCCGAGCCGGTCAGCGAGGTCGAGCCGTCGGTGCTCAAGGTCTCCGACCTGACGGCGCCGCGCCACGGCCCGAGATCGTCGGAAGCGCTGCGCTTCGACCCGAGTCTCCTCGAGGCGTTGCCGACCCCCCCCGTGCTGCCGACGCCGCCGCCCCTGCCGGCGCCGCAGGCCGTCTTCGCCGAGGAGGAGATCGACCTCATCATCGAGTTGCCCGGCGAGGAGGCCGGGCCCTCGACGCTGATCAGCCCGACCCGCGAGATGCTCGAGCGCTCGCCCGAGTCGCCTTGGTTCTCCGGCGGGGTGGGCGACACCGTCGAGTTCGAGCTGGAGATCGAGGGCCTCGAGGAACCGCAGCCGCCACCGGCGCTTCCGGTGGCGCCGCGCCGCCCGGCGGCGCCCGCCGAGCCGGCCGAGAGCGAGATCGACTGGCAGTTCGAGCCCGAGCCGGAGCTCGCGATCCCGGCGGTCGCCGAGCCCAGCGCCAGGCCCGGGCTCGACCTCGACGAGCTGGCTCGGACCGCCGCCGAGGTGGCGCCTGCCGAGACGCCGGTCGCGCGACGTCACGAGGATCTGCTGGCCGAGGCGGAGGTCTTCCGCAAGTACGGACTGCGCGAGAAGGCGCACGACCGCTTGCGCGAGCTGCTGCAGGGGAATCCCCGGCACCTGGCCGCCAATGCGCTGCTGATCACCCTCTGGGTCGAGGAGGGCAAGCACGACAAGGCGATGGCGCGCGCCAACCAGTTGGCCAAGTTGGCGGGCGCCGGCGACGGCGCCACCTGGAATCAGGTACGCCAGCGACTGGTCAAGGCCGGCTTCCAGGTCGAAGGGGACCAGGTGGTGGCGGTGCCGGCGGCGCCGAAGAAGAAGGACAAGATCGCCTCGCTCCTCGAAGACCTGGCCGGACATTCGGTCGCGCGACCGGCCAAGGCCAAGCCGGCGCCGCAAGCGCCGCGGCAGGTCCCGCCGACACCCACGCCGGCAGCGCCGCCGCCCGAGCCGCCGGTCGCTTTCGAGCCGCTCACGATCGGACCGCTCGACGAAGGGCTGCTCGACGAAGGGCTGCTCGACCTCGCGCCCGCCGCGTCTCTCGAGGCGCCCGCCGAGGCGCCCCCGCCACCCGCCCAGGTGAAGCTCGAAGCGGTGCAGGCGGAGGTGCCGGTGGCGGTGCCCCCGCCGTCGGTCGACGGGAGGCCGACTCCCGAGCGCATCTCCGCCGACGAGAGTCTCTCCTGGCTCGACCAGGCGGTGGCGTCGCCGCAGCCGCCGAAGCGCGCCGAGGAGCAGCTCTTCGAAGAGGAGGAGGGTTTCTTCGATCTCGCCGCCGAGCTCGAGCAGGAGCTGTCGAAGGACGAGATGCTCACCGGCCAGGATCTCCTGCCCACGCCGCAGGAGCAGACGCTCGAGGAGATCGTCGAAGGCTTCAAGCGCGGCGTCGCCGAGAGCCTCTCGGCCGAGGACTTCGACACCCACTACAACCTGGGAATCGCGTATCGCGAGATGGGCCTGCTCGACGAGGCGATCGGCGAGTTCCAGCTCGCCTCCAAGGACGCCAAGTACCTGGTCGACTGCTGCTCGTTGCTCGGCGGCTGTTTCCTCGAGAAGGGGCTCCCCGAGCTCGCCGTCAAGTGGTACCAGCGCGGGCTCGAAGCGCCGAACCTCCCCGAGGAGGCCTACCTCGGGCTGCTCTACGACCTGGGCAACGCCTACCTCTGGCAGGGCGACACGGACAAGGCGCGCAAGACCTTCGTCGAGATCTACGGCATCAACTCGAACTACCGCGACGTCGTCGCGAAGTTGGCCGAGCTGGACGCGGCTCGCTGAACGCGCCCTCCCGGGCGCGGCGCTTGCGGCTCACCCGGCCGAACTCCTCCTTCAACCCCGCCAGCAGAGCCGGCAGCCGTCGATAGAGCCGCTTCGGCTTCCTCGCCTTGGCGCGGGCGAGCGCGTAGGAAGTGAGCAGCGGCAGTCCGATCGTGGCGTCGGTGTAGCAGACCACGGCGTCCGGCAGCTTGTCGGGATCGACCTTGCCCCAGGAGACCGCCTCGCCCGGCGTGGCGCCGGAGAGCCCGCCGGTGTCGGGCCGGGCGTCGGTGACCTGCAGGAAGTAGTCGTGGCCCGCTTCGGAGAGGCCGAGGACCTCCTGGA
The DNA here is from genome assembly GCA_964481735.1 of uncultured Thermoanaerobaculia bacterium. Lineage (GTDB taxonomy): Bacteria > Acidobacteriota > Thermoanaerobaculia > Multivoradales > JAGPDF01 > JAGPDF01. The sequence continues at coordinate 16,611 of CAYZWR010000019.1, read as the reverse complement.
TCTGCGGCTCGGTCTGCAGCATGAAGTTCTTCGGGCTGCCGCCGCCGACGATCCAGCAGGCGCTCTTGCCGCCCTTGGCCTTGGCTTCCCAGACGATGCCGGCCGAGAGGTTGACGTCCGCCGAGACGTCGAACGCCAGCTGCGAGCCCTCCAGGGCGAGGGCGGCGACGTTCATGCCGATCGAGCTGTCGCCGGGCGACGAGGTGAAGATCGGCACGTCGAAGCGATAGGCCGCGGCGAGCAGCGAGGTCCCGGTGAGGCCGAGGCGGTCCTCGACCGCGGCCACGTAGCGGCCCACCCGGTGGTGGAACTCCGGGGTCGACATCGCGCGATCGAACTCGGGCAGGCGCATCACCTGGCGGTAGAAACGGTCGGTGTCGAGCAGGACGTGGTAATCGAACACGATGTCGTAGATGCGAACCACGCCGGCCTCGCGCAGCGCGACGTCGTCGGCGAACGGGCTGCCGGCGTGCAGCGCGAGCCCGATGGCGTGGTGCGTGTCGTGGTAGAGGTTCGCCCCGGTGGAGATGATCCAGTCGACGAATCCGGAGGCGATCAACGGCACCAGGCAGGACTTGCCGTAGCCGGCGGGGGTCAAGGCGCCGGTCAGGCTCATGCCGACGGTCACCTCGGGGCGCAGCATCTTTTCCACCAGTAGCTGGCAACCTTCGCGCAGCCGGCCTGCGTTGTAGGAGGTGAAGGCCTGGTCGATCGTCTGCCAGACCGGCTCGCGACCGGTGAGCGGTCGAGGATCGATGCGGCGACCGCCGAGGTAGTCGGACTTGCGCGCGGGGTGTTTCATCGGGCGAGAGCTCCTTGCCGGGGTCGGGGGGTCACGGATCGGCATCGAATCCTAGCAGCGCGGCGGCGGATTCCGGGTTCTAGAATGCGCTCATGGAACGCGAATCGCGCTGGATCTGGTGGGTGGTGGCGGGAGTGATACTGCTCCTCGTCGCCCTGCGCTGGGGTCCGCGCGCGGCCGATCGACTGGCGCCCGGGCCGCGCGCAGCGTACGTGGCGATCGAGCTCGCCGGGAGCGGGATCGCGAGCGACGGACGATTCGAGGTCGCGTCGGGCGACGCCTTCCGCCTGCACGCGGTGCTCGAGGCCGAGACCCTCGGCGGGGCGACGATCTACTACACCGAGGCGCCGGCGCTGCGCCTGAAGGGGATGGAGGTGCCGGCCGAGCAGCTGCGCCGCTGGCCGGAGCGGCGGGTGGCACGGGTCCGCTGGTTCACCGTGGAGGGCTTCACCCCCTATTTCGCTCCCGCCTCGCCGGCCGATCTCGCGCGCTTCCGCATGAACGAGAACTTCCAGCCGGCCTGGGGCGCGGGTTGGAGTGTCGACGGGAGGATCGACCCGAGAAACGTGCAGCTGGAGCCGTCGTCCCCGTTGCGGCCCTTGACCTTCGGGACGCAGCGCTACGCGGTGCGTATCGAGCTCTTCGCCTCCGCGGAGGCCTTGACGCCGCAGCAGCGCGTCGCTTCGGCGGGCGCCGGGGAGGCGTTGGCCGGTCCCGAGCGCGTCACCGCCATCGTCGCCGGGCTGCCGGCACCGCTCGCCGGGCTCTCGCGGCGGTTCGGGCTCACCCAGCTCGAGCTCGCCGGAGAGGCGGATCCGGCGCTTGCCGGCGCGGCGCGTGAGCTGGTCGGCAAGGGGCTCGTCTTCGAGCGGGTCGAGGCGTTCAGAGCCCACCTCGAAGCGGCCGGAAGCTCGGCCGCCGACCTCGATTGGCGCGAGCTCGATCTCGCGGCGAACGAGCTGGCGTGGGAGCGCGACGTCGCGCCGGGCGACCTGGTGCAGTCCGGCGGTCGCATCGTGGTGCTCTTCCGGGACGAAGGACTGCCGGGGCGTCTCGACGGTGGCGACCTCTGCTTCGACTTCGACCGCGGCGCCAAGATCTACCGCCTCGAACAGCTCTTCCGGGCGCGCGCGGGTGCCGCCGTCGAGTGGGCGGCGCTCCCCCGGCGAGCGGCCTAGAGCTCGCGCGGCGGCGGCAGCGCCGGCCGCGAGAGGACGGTGACCAGGAGGTCGCCGGCCAGCCGCCACCAGCCGCTGAAGTGCTCGCCGTCGGTGAGATGCGCCACGGTGAGCGGCGCCCAGTCACCGGTCGTCGCGGCGCGCGGCGCCGGCCTCGCCTCCACGGTGCGCGTGGGCACCGTCAAGCCGGTGCGCAGCAGCTTCAGCGCGCTCTCCTTGGCGCTCCAGACGAGGTTCGCGACCTGGTCGCGGTCGGCCTCCGACGCGGTCTCGACGAGTCGACGCTCGGCGGCCGTGAAGTACTCGTGGATGAACAGCCGGCTCCGCGGCTCGGTTCGTTCGAGATCGCAACCCAGCGCCAGCTCGGCCGCGCCGACCAACGCCATGGCCTGGCCGGCGCGGTGCGAGAGCGACAGGGCGGTTTCGACCGGGGCGCCGTCGACCAGCAGCCGTGGCCCGCGATCGGCGCCGGTGATCACCTCGAGCTGACGCAGCGACTCTGCCTCGGTGGGCCGCTCGAGCCAGGTCGCGAGCGCCACTTTCGCCGCCCAACGACCGCCGAGCCACTCTTCTCGCCGCTTCGCGGCGGGCAGGCGCTCGAGGATCCGGCGCTCCGCGTCGCTCAGCCAGTCGGCGCCCGGCGGCGTCTCCCGCGCGTGGACGAGGAGGTAGCCCCAGGTCAAGAGCGGTCGCCGTCCCGTCCGCCGGCGGCGGCCATCGCGGCGAGCTCGCGGGCCATGCCCCGCTCGAGCGCGCCGACGATCCAGGGCCGGAGCTGTTCGGGCGGGATGATCTCGTGCACCGAGCCGACGCGCTGCGCGCGCGCGATGTCGTGCACCCGGTCGTATTCGACCGCCACGTCGCCGAGCTTCTCCGAGCGGACCTCCTCGATCAGCTCGTCGAGCCGCCGCCGGAGGCCGGCCTTCTCGCCGGCGCGCGGGTCGGCGAGCCGCCGCTCGAGCTCGGCCACGCGCGGGTCGCGATGGGTGCGCTTCTCGACCTCGCGGGCGAAGACCACCGCCGCCGCCGGTGCGCCGCCGATGACCGAGGCGTAGGTGCCGGTGAGCGCCGCCACCTGCATGTTGTCGTTGAGTGTCCCCGAGAAGACGACGAAGGCCCCGCCGTGGTAGCGCGAGACGACCACGAAGACGATCGGGCCGCGGAAGTTGACCACGGCCCGGCCGATCTCGGCGCCGTACTCGAGCTGCCAATTGCGCATCGACTCGGGGGAACCGTCGAAGCCGGAGAGGTTGGCGAGCACGACCAACGGCCGGTTGCCGGAGGCCGCGTTGATCGCGCGCGCGATCTTGCGCGACGACTGCGGGAACAGGGTTCCGCCGGTCCACAGCGCCGGGCCATAGGCGGGGACCCAGCCGAGGCGCGGGATGGGCTGCGATTCGAAGCCGATCATGGCGACGCTGTGCCCGCCGACGAAGGCGTCCCAGACCACGCCGATCTCGGCGTCGCGCATGCCGTACCAGCGCTCGAGCGTCGGCAGGTCCTGGTCGGCCACGGCTGCCATCACGCGGCGGATCTCGAACGGCTTCTTGCGCCCGGGATTGGTGAGATCGGAGAAGACGTCGCCCACCGTCGGCAGGGCGCCGCCGTGGGGCGCCGTACGCACGTCACGCTCGCGCGGATCGGTGGTCGGCGCCGGGCGCGGGAAGCGCTCGCCGGGCGCGACGTAGGTGTGCTCGTAGTGGGCCATCAGGGTCCGGCAGGCGTCGACCAGGTCGGTGGCGAAGTACTGCGCCTGGCCGTTCGGCCCCATGATGCGCTGGTATCCGCCGATCCCCAGGTTGTCCTCCGCGGAGACGCCGCCCGAGAAGTCGAGCGCGCGCTTGCCGGTCAGCACCATGGCGGCTCCCGGCGTCATCACCAGGATGCCGCGGGTGTGCATCAGCATCGTCGCCTCGGCGTTCCAGTAGGGCTGGGCGCCGACCGCGATGCCGTCGATGATCACGTTGACCTCGCCGCCAGCCTGGGTGTGCTCCACCAGCCGGCGCAGCACGCGCGCGATCCAATCCATGTTCTCGGTGCCGCTGTCCATGGCGATCCGGGCGCCGGCCGAGAGCGCGAACCACTCGAGCGGGACGCCGAGCGCGGCGGCGAGGTCGATCGCGGCGAGGATCCGCCGGCACTCCGGCTCGGCGAGCGCGCCCATGCCGCGCGAGGCATCGCCGAGCAGGATGACGCGGGTCATCCCTTCCGGGTAGCGCGCGGTGACGTTGCGCACCAGGCCGACGACGACGTTGGCGCGATTGCCGCCGGGGGGGCGCGCGACGGGCGAGAGCCGACCGGCGTCGTCGAGGTCGTGCTCGACGAACTCGCCGGGCGGGAACTCGCCGGCGACCGCCGTCGAAGGCACCAGCATGCGCACGATCTCGTACGGGTAGGGCAGCCCGCGGCGGCGCAACTCGACGACCTTCTGGGCGTAGTCGCGCAGCGGCTTCAGCGGCTCGAGCGAGGGCTCGCGGAAGCGGATGAGCGGGGCGCCGTCGCCGGGATTCGAGACTTCGAGCAGCCAGTCGGCGAGACTGTCGGTCGCCGCGTCGTGGGTCCTGCCGTGCACCAGGACCTTCTCCAGGCCGAGCCCGTTGGTCTGCGCGGCCAGCCGGGAGACGAGCGCGTTGAGCTCGTCCGGCTCGACGCGGAGCGGCGGCCAGAGGTAGATGACGATGCGATTCCACTGCAACCGCTCCTCGGCGGTGCGCCGGATCTGAAAGCGGCGCACGGCGGCCAGTGCCTCGAAGAAGACGTGCTCCGCCTGCGGCAGCTCGACGAGACGGCCGGCCGCATCGCGCACCAGGGTGAGGTCCCGCACCTCGGCGAGGACGAAGAGGCGCTCGTCCTGCTCGTTGTCGAGCGCGACGCCGTGCAGCACGTGGATGTCCTTGGGCGACGGCAGGCGGTCGAGCCGGAAGTTCGACAATCGCCAGAGCTGCAGGCGCTGGGCGATCATCGGGTGGAGGCCGCGCACCAGGCGGTCCTCGACGAAGCCGCCGCCGGCGCCGCGCCGGAAGGTGAAGTAGCTCACCTGGTCCGGCGCCGAGAGCGAGATCGCGACCCGGCGCAGCTCCTCGGGGAGCGGGGCGGCGGCGAGTCGCTCCGCCAGGTGCTCGGCTGCGATCTCCCCCTCCTGCGCCTGAGGCGACCAGAGGTAGAGGTCGCCCACGATCTCGCGCCCCGCGCCGTCGGAGCGCGCGGCGATCCCGGCCAGGCGGACGAGCGCCGGGTCGAGGGTCTCGAGCCGCGCTCCGCCGGCGATCAGCCGCACCGGCGCGCCCGCGTGCTCGTAGTCCGCGATCACCAGGTCCGGCGCGTCGGGCGCCGCCGGCAGCACCTCGCCGAGCTCGCGCGAGCGGTAGTAGCGGCGGACGATCACTTCGAGGATGGCGGCGCGGCCGGCCGGCGGCGCGGCCTGAAAGCGCTCCGAGAGCCAGGCGTGGAGCGGGAACGGGAAGGCGACCAGGGCCGCGATGGCGGCGGCGTGCTCGGCGGCCACGGTCGAGGTGGCGAGCACCTCGGCGTGCCGCGAAGCGTCCGGGTAGATGCGCGACCGTTCGGCGAGCTGCGCCGGCCGGTCGAAGCAGCGGTAGCGCACCTCGCGCGCCAGGTCGTGGATCACCGGCTCGCGATCGCGCGTCTCGACGATCATCCGTTCGATGAGCTCGAGCTCGCTCGCGGATCGACCACCTGCCGGCCCGCGCTCCAAGCGGGCTTCGAGCAGCGCCAGGATCGGCGCGGCGTGATCGGCCTGCCGGCGCCGAGCGAGCGCCAGCCGGAAGAGGGCTTCGTCGAGTTCGGGGCTCGGGTCCAGGCCGTGCACGCCGTAGTGGGCGAGCGCGCGGCGGAGCTTGTCGAGGAACGCCGCTGGCAGGCCTGCGCCGCGGCTGCCCGGGTCGCGCAAGTAGGTGAAGAGATACTCCTCGACGCTGTGCCGCCAATCGTCACCGAAGTCGTCGGTGGGCAGCGGCCGGAAGAGCCCGATGACGTCGAGGTAGGCGCGCAGGACCTCCTCTTCGCGCTGCACATCGGCGTGCCGCGACGCGCTGGCGAGCTCGCCGGCGAGCGTCTCCGGGTCGATGTCGTAGCCGAGCACCAGGCGGAGGGCGTCGAGCAGGGCGTCGCCGTTGTCGCGCGTCGCGCCGGGCTCGCGCGACTCGCGGGCGAGCGCCGCCAGCTCGAGGCGGCGACGCGGGGCGTCGGAGGCGGCCGGCGCCTCGCCCGGGGGATCGACGATCAGCAGCGGATCATCGAGCCCGACCTGCGTGTTGGGTCGCACCGTGACGCGACGGACGACCCCGGAGCGCTCGGCCGCGAGCACGGTCTCCATCTTCATCGCCTCGAGGGTGACCAGCGGTGTTCCCACGTCGATCGGGTCGCCGGCGCGCACCGCGACGGCGGTGACGATCGCCGGCATCGGGGCGCGCACGACGCTGCCCGGGTCGCCGCTCCAGCGGTGCGGGACCCCGTCGACTTCGACCAGCAGCGAGCCGCCGGTGCGCTGCAGGTCCAGGGCGAAGCGGTGCGAGCCCAGGAAGAGGGTCGCGCTGTCGCCGCGCCCGCGGGCGAAGCCCACCACGAGCGCCTGGCCGTCGATCTCCACCCGATAGCGCCGGGGCGCGAGTTTGGCGACCCGGCAGGAGTAGGTCTCGCCTCGCCGGTGCAGCGCGAGCAGGTTGTCGCTGGCGACGAACGCCTCGGGACGGCCGCGCTGCGCGAGCAGGAAGAACCGCCGGATCGCCTCCTCGATGCGGTCCTCGTAGCCGATCACCGCCGCGGCGACGAGCGCGGCCTCGGCGCCGCGCGCCGACGTGAGGCGCCCGGCCTTGGCGACCCGGGCGAGCCACGCGCTGTCGGCCGTGCCGGCGAGCAGCTCGGGGCTCTCCAGCAGAGCGACCAGCATCGCCTTGTCGGTCGCGCCGTCGGCGATCCGCACGAAGGTGCGCGCCAGGCCCTGGCGGAGCGCGACCAGCGCTGCGTCGCGGTCGCGCCCGCGCGCGGTGATCCGCACGATCTCGGCGTCGTCGCCGCCGGGCGCCGGATCCCCTTCCGAGCGTCGCGGATGGACCACCAGCCCCGAGCCCCAGGGGAGGCGGAGGACCTGGATCTCGCCCGCGCTCGGTGCGAAGGCCCGATCGGGATCGAGCGCCGAGACCGCGAGCGAGAGCGCGTGGCCGGCCGCCGGCAGGAACGTGGGAGAAGCGCCCGCCGCGAGCCGCTCTTCCTCCCGCGGGAGATCGAGCCCGGTCACGGCCTCGAGCGCTTCCGCGCCGCGCGGCAGCCCGCGGCCGACGCCGGCGACCGCGAGATTCCCAACCTCGTCGGCGAGGAACTCGACCGTGCTCCAGCCGGGCTCCTTCCCAGCGAGGTCGGCCGCCGTCGCGGCACGCGCCGCGAGCGTGTCGAGCTCGCCGACGTCCAGGCCCCGCGGCGGCGTCTCGACGAGCAGCACGTGCCCTGCCAGGCGCAAGGAGGTGTCGAGCCAGCCGACGCAGCGCGCCGCGCCGCCGGCTCCGCGTCCCACCAGGGCGGCGAGGCGCTGCGGACGGTAGCGCGGCTCGACCGGTCCGCTCATGAGCCGACCGTCGCGAGCTGCCGCCAGCCGGCGAGCGCCGTCGCGTCGAGTCCGGTCGCGAGATCGGTGGTGCGGTAGCCCTGGACCACGACGACCGGGCGACCCAGCGAGTCGACCACGAACGCGTCCGCTGCGGCACCGCCGCTCGTCGCATCGGCCCGCGCCACGACGCGCAGACCGGCCGAGGGCGGGGCTTCGGCCGGCAGGATCCGCAGCCGACTCACCCGCCACGGGAGCGCGAGCGCCCCGCGCTGCGCGATGTCGCCGACCCCGATCGTCTGGAAGGCGGCTTCGATGGCGCGTGGCGCGCCCTGCGTCGGCGGGTCGCTCTCGACCGGGAGCTCCCCCGGCATCTCGCCGACCAGCCAGTCGCCACGGCGCTCGACGCGGCGCAGCACGCGATAGGCGGGGCCGTGGAAGAGGATGCGGTAGATCGACGAAGCGTCGATCCTCGAGCCCTCGTCGGCGGCCGCGCCGAGGGCGGCCCGGGCGGCGAGCGGCAAGGCGAGCGCCGGCCGGTCGAGGCCCGGTGCGCCGAGGCGGATCTCGGCGGTGAAATGGAGCGTGCGCTGGACCTCCGGCGAGCCGGCGAGGCGACGTGCCCCGAGCAGCGCGCAGTGCGCGACGACCGCGTCGCCTTCCGGGCGGAACTGGCAGCGCACTTCGAGGGTGCGCGGCTGATCGCGGAAGAACTTGAACGGCGCCAGGAACTCGATGTTCTCCACGGCGAGCAGCGGGCGCTCCGGGAAGGGGAGGATCGCCGCCGCGACGAAAGCCTCGATCCCCATGACGCCGGGCAGCACCGCGACGCCGTCGATGCGGTGGTCGTTCAGGAACGGTTGGCGGGTGGGGTCGAGCGTCGCTTCGATCAGCAGGCCGAGGTGGGGATCCCAGGCGACCGCGCGGCCGATCATCGGACCGGCGGAAGCGAGCCGATCGGCGAGGGCGTCGAGATCGAGCCCGCTCGCCGGGGTGCGCTCGGAGAGCATCGCGCCGAGCCGCTTGGCGACCACCACCTCGACCGAGCCCGCGGCCGACTCGATCTCGCGGCGGACGACCGGAACCCCTTCCGCGGCGGGGAGCAGGTCGATGCCGGCCGCGGTGAGGAGCTGGGGAATCGAGCCCCGACTCGCCATGCCGATCGCCGCCCAGCCGGTCCAGTCCAGGGTGATGCCGCGTGCGGCCGGCCGCAGACGGGGCAGATGCAGCATGGCCTTGGCGAGCAGCTCGTTGGCCGCCGCGTAGTCGGTCTGTCCGGCATTGCCGAAGCGCCCCGCGATCGACGAGAAGACGACCGCAGCGCCCAACGGCACTCCCTGCAGCGCGCGCAGCAGGTTGAACCACCCGTCCGCCTTGACGTCGAAGACGCGGTCGAACTCCTCCGCGCTCTTGGCGACCAGCCGGTGGCTGACCTCGAGTCCGGCGGCGTGCAGGAGGACGTCGACGCGTTCCCCGCTGCGGCGTAGCTCGGCGAGCGCCGCGTGGACCGCCGCGGCGTCGCGCAGATCGACCTGATGGTAGAGGGCGGTGCCGCCGTTGGCCGAGATGGCGGCCATCGCGGCGAGGGCTTCCGCCCGCCGCTCGATCGCGGCGAGCTCGCGCTCGACCAGCACCGGGGTGACGCGTTCGCCGCGCGCCTGGAGGCGGCCCGCGAGGTCGCGCTTGAGCCCCTCCCGATCGCTCGTGAAGCGGCCGAGGTCGGGGTCCGCGGGATCGGGCGCCGGGGCGAGATCCAGCAGGTGGAAGCGGCCGCCGCTGCGCGCCAGGTCGCGCACCACGGCCGACACGATGCTGCCGGCGGCGCCGGTCACCACCACGACCGATGCCGGACCGAGGCTCAGCGCGGCCAGCCGCTCGCCGGCCGGTTGTTCGGCCAGGGCGAGCGTCGTGCGCAGCGCGCCGCGCCGTCCGATCTCGACCGCGCCGCGGTCGAACAGCGTTTCGTCGACCAGCGCTTCGGCGACCTCGCCGGCCGCGGTGGGCTCGGCGAAGTCGATGCACTTGACCAGCGCCGCCGGGTGCTCGCGCGCGAACGCCTTGAGCAGCCCGACCACGGCGCCGCCGAGCGGTTCGCTCGCCCCGGCCTCGTCGAACCCGAAGACGCCGCCGAGCCGGGTGGCGCCGAGGGCGAAACAGGTTCCTTGCTCGAACTGGGCGTCGAGCGCCCGCAGTGCAGTGGCCAGGAGCTTGGCACGGCGGCGCAGGGCCTCGCGCCAGCCGGCGAGATCGAGCCGCTCGAGATCCCCCACCGGATCGAGGGCGGGCAGCCAGTAGAGACCCTGGATCGGTCCTTCACCGAGCCAGGCCGCGATCCGCTGCTCCACCTCCTGAGCGGTCGGCGCGCCGTGCAGCAGGAGCGCCTGCACGCCGCGCGCGCGCAGCCGTCCGGCGAGCGCTTCGGCGGCGCCGCCGCCGTCGGTCGCGATGGCCACTCGATCGCCGGCGGCGAGCCCGACGCCGGTCGGCAGCGTGAGCTCGAGCGGCGGGCGGAGAACCGCCACCGGGACGCGGCGCGGGGCCGGCTCCGCGATCGCCGGCTCGGCGGCCGGCCCGGCGGCCGGCTCGGTCGATGCGGTGGTACCAGCTCCCGCCGCGAGGTCGGGGCGCCGGGCGCGCACCCAGGCGAGGGTCTTCGCCAGGGTGTTGAACTCCTTGAGCCGCAAGTTCGGGTCCCGCTCGATGGCGTAGCGCTCGCGCACCGCGGCGAAGATCTCCGCCTGCTTGACAGTGTCGATCCCCAGGTCCGACTCGAGGTCGAGATCGAGGTCGAGCATCTCGCGAGGATAGCCGGTCTTCTCGGCGACCAGCGCCAGGAGGGCCGCCAGGACCTCGTCCTCGCCGGAAGGGGGAGAGGGGAGCGGAGCGCTCGGCGCGGGCGGCGCGGCGTCGCGCGCCGGCGCGCCAGCCGCCGGGCTCGCCAGGGTCGGCGGCTGCGGGCGCAGGTCGGGCCGGCGCGAGTAGACGAACTCGATGGTCTTGGCGAGCGTGGGGAAGTCCTTCAGCTTGAGGTCGGGATCGCGTTCGATCCCGTAGCGCGCGCGCACGGCGGCGAACAGCTCGGCCTGCTTGACGGTGTCGACCCCCAGGTCGGCTTCGAGATCGAGATCGAGCGCCAGCAGGTCGCGTGGGTAGCCGGTCTTCTCCGCGACCAGCTCGAGCACGGTGGCGACCACCGGGTCCTCGGCCGGCGGCGGAGCCGGCGTGGGCGGGGTCTCCCGGGGGTCGAGCCCGTCGGCACGGGGTGGCTCTTCCGCCGGCACGACACGGCGCAGGTCGGGCCGGTGGTCGTAGACGAACTGCACGGTCTTGGCGAGCGTCGGGAAGTCCTTCAGCTTGAGGTTCGGGTCGCGCTCGATGCCGTAGGCCGCGCGCACGGCGGCGAAGAGCTCGGCCTGCTTGACGGTGTCGATGCCGAGATCGGCCTCGAGGTCGAGATCCATGGCGAGCATCTCGCGCGGATAGCCGGTCTTCTCGGCGACCAGCGCGAGCACGCGGTCGCGCACCTCGTCACGCGGCGCCGCGGCCGGCGGAGCAGCCGCCGCCGGCGTCGGGCCGGGGACCGCCGCGGCGGGCTTCGCGGCGGCGACGTCGTGGCCGGCCTGCTGGGAACGGTTGTCCATCCGATCGACCACGCGCAGGGTGCGCTGGACCGTCTCGAGCTCCGGCGACGGATCGCCGCTGGCGCGAGCGAGCCAGGCGCGCCAGGTCGCGGGCTCTTGGACCCGATGGGCGAAGCCGAGATCCGCCGGCGAGCGGCGCGCGCCGTCGGGCGGCGGCGTCCAGCCGAGCAGGGTCATGCTGATCTGCGAACCGAAGCCGGCACCCAGGCGGAGCGCGAAGCGTACGGCGTGCGGCCCGCCGCGCGACAGGTGGAGCTCTCCCAGGTCGGGGTCGATCTCGCGGATGTTCGGTACCGGCGGCACCAGACCGGTCTCGAGCGCCTTGACCGCCAGGACGTCCTCGATGCCCACCGCCATCGGATGTCCGGTGCTCCCCTTGGTGTTGGCGATCACGATGCGGTCGGCGGAGCTGCCGAACACCCGACGCAACGCGTCGACCTCGGCCTGGGCGCTGCCGCCGCGCGCCGGCGTGTAGGTCTCGTGCGAGACGAACATCATCTCGCGTGCCATGGCGTGGCGATCGATGCCCCAACGCTGCTCGACCTCGGCGACCAGGCGCTCCATCACCTGACCGATGTGGCCGACGTCGAGCCGCGTGCCGTGGAAGGCGCTGTTGGCGGTGACCGTGCCGAGCACCTGGCAGATCGGCGCGAGGCCCCGCTCGCGTGCCGCCTCGGCGCTCTCCAGGACCGCTGCGGCGGCGCCCATGCCGATCAGCAGGCCGTGCCGCCGGCGGTCGAAGGGGAGCGCCGCCTGCTCGACCAGCGCGTCGGTCGCCGCGGCGCCGCTGGCGAGGAAGCCCGAGGCGAACCAGCCGAGCAGGCGATCGCTGGTGATGTCGTCCGCCGCGACGATCACCACGCGGCGGCATCGCCCGGCACGGATCCAGTCGGAGGCCAGCGCGAAGGCCTGGGTGGTCGTCGCGCAGGCCGAGTTGATCTGGGTGTTGGGACCGCGCGCGCCGATGGCTTCGGCGAACTGCGCGTGGCCCATGGCGAGGACCTGGAAGAGGAAGCGGCGATCGAACGCGAAGGGCTCGCGCGCCCGCGCCGCCTCGAGCCCGGCGAGCTCGTGGTCGAGCTCCTCGGCGAGCGCGCCGCTCGCCCCCTGGCGCAGGCGGTGGAGCAGCTCGATCTGGTCGCGGCGCGCGCGGTCGCGCTCGAAGCGCTCGATCTGGCCGACGATCTGGTCGTAGCCGGGGAAGGCGGAGGCGAAGATCACGCCGGTCGAGTCGGCCATCTCCTCGGGCAGCGCCCAGCGCTCCGGCAGGCGGCCGCCGGTGGTCGTCGTCTTGTAGCGCCGCACCAGCGGAATGCCGGCGTCGCGCAGGGCGTCGATGCCGGCGGCCATCGCCAGCAGCGTGGTCCGGTCGCAGGCCGCGATGCGATCCTCCGACCAGCCGAACTCACGCGCCGGATCGAAGCTCCCGGCGCGCGCCGCGAGCTTGATCACCTCGTCGGTCGACTCGATGACCTCGAAGCGGGGGCCGCCGAGCTCGCTCTTCACCAGGCGGGTGACCCGCTTATCGGCCATCTGACGACGGATGTCCGGTGGGATCGGAGTGATGAGCTGGTCGCCGGCGAGCAGCCGGCCGAGATTCGCGTCGTCGAAGACGCGTTCGGTGCCCGGCAGGCCGAGGGCGGCGCCAGTCACCACGACGACGGGCTCGGCCGGTCTCGGCGCTCCACCTGGGGCTCCGCCGCGCCGGTAGACGTCGAACCCCTTCTCCAGGAAGTCGGCGAAGAGGCGGCCGAGCTCCTGCAGGGTGTCGGCGCCGACCGGAGTCGCTGGCCGGGGTGCCGCCAGTGGCGAGGTCACCGAGGCCGAGGCCGCGACCGCCGGAGCCGGGCTCGCAGCGGCGAGCGCGGGCGAGCTCGGTGGCGACGCGACCGGCGCCGGCGCGGCGGCGCACGCCGCGCCGCGTCCGGCGGCGTAGAGCCCACAGAGCGCGAGGTTGAGCGACGCGAAGTCCCCCGCCTTGGGTTGATTGGTCGACAGCGAGAGCACGCCGTCGCGGCCGCCCAGGACGTCCTCGACGAAGCCCTGCAGGGCCCGCTTGGGGCCGATCTCCACGAAGACCCTCGCCCCGCAGGCGTGGAGCCGCTCGAGGCCGCCCACGAACTGCACCGGCTCGGCGATCTGACGGGCCAGCAGGTCGATCATCGCCGCATGGACGTCGCCCTCCCGCGGGTAGAGCTCACCGGTCGCGTTGGAGACGATCGGGATGCGTGGCGGGGCGAGATGCAGCCGGCGCAGCAGCTGCTTCAGCGGCTCGCTGGCGGGCGCCACGATGCGGGTGTGGAAGGCGTGCGAGACCGGGAGGTAGCGGCAATCGAAGCCGTGCTCGGCGAAACGAGCGACGGCGCGGTCGACGGCTTGCGACTCGCCGCCCACCACGGCCTGGGAGCGCGAGTTGAGGTTGGCGACCACCGCATAACCCTCGACCGTCGCGAGGACGGCTTCGATCTCCTCGAGGGGGCCGAAGACGGCGACCATCTTGCCTGGATCGGCGACCGAGAGCTTGGTCATCTCCTGGCCGCGCGCCGAGACGGCCTCGAGCGCCTCGGCGAAGGAGAGGGATCCGGCGGCGACCAGAGCGCCGTACTCGCCGAGGCTGTGCCCCATCACGAAGTCGGGCGTCACTCCGTAGGCCGCGAGCAGGCGGGTGAGCGCCGTATCGACGGTGAGCACCGCCGGCTGGGTGATCGCGGTCTGCTTGAGCTGCTCCTCGGCGCGCGCGAAAGCCTCGGCGTCCTCCTCGGGGGCGAAGACGATCTCGCTCAGCGGGCGGCCGAGGATGGGGGTCATCACCGCGTCGGCCTCGGCGAAGGTCTCGGCGACGATCGGCTCGCGGCGGCGGAGCTCGGCCAGCATGTTCACGTACTGCGAGCCCTGCCCGGTGTAGAGAAAGGCGACCTTCGCGGGCGCTCCCGCGCCGCGGAAGATCCCTTGCGCCTGCAGCACCCGCCAGGCCCCGGGGCGCCCCTTCTCGAAGGCGTGCAGCGCCTTGCCGGCGCGCGTCGCGAGCTCGGCGGAGCTGCCGTAGTCGATCGCCAGGCGCAGGGGCGCGATGAGCGCGTCGGCGGAGGGTGGCTGCGGCGCGGGAGAACGGCCGGCGGCCGCTTCGGTGGCCAGGTGGCGCAGCTGCTCGACCAACTCGCGTTCGTCGCGGGCGCCGAGGAGCAGCGCCCCGCGCAGGGGGTCCTTGGGCGTTTCCGGCTGGCGCACGAACGGTTCCGCGACGGCGACCTGCGGGCGGCGCGTGGTCAGGCGCCCCGCCTCCCACTCCTCGAGCACGACGTGGAAGTTGGTGCCGCCGAACCCGAAGGCCGAGACGCCGACTCGCCGCGGCTCGCTGCCGCGGCGTTCGAACGGCGCGAGCTCGCGATGGACGTAGAACGCCGAACGCGTGAAGTCGATGCTCGGGTTGGGCCGCTCGGCGTTGAGCGAGGGCGGGATCTCGCGATGGTGCAGCGCCAGGGTCGCCTTGAGGATCCCGGCGGCGCCGGCAGCGCCCTTGAGATGACCGATGTTCGACTTGACCGAGCCGAGGGGCACCGAGTGGACCGCCAGGCCGAGCCGGCCGAAGACCGCCTCGAGGCTCTCGACCTCGGCGAGATCGCCCACCTTGGTCGAAGTCCCGTGCCCTTCGAGCAGGGAGACCGAGGCCGGCGACAGGCCGGCGCTCGACCAGGCGCGCTCGATCGCGAGGCGCTGGCCGACCGGGTTGGGCGCCGTGATTCCCTTGCCGCGCCCGTCGGACGATCCGCCGACGCCGCGCAGCACGGCGTAGACCCGGTCGCCGTCGCGTTCGGCGTCGGCGAGCCGCTTGAGCAGGAAGATCGCCGCGCCTTCGCCCATCACGAAGCCGTCGGCGCCGTCGGCGTAGGGACGCGTTCCGGTGGCGGAGAGCGCGCCGATCTTGCAGAACTTGATGAAGGTCGACGGGCTCATGTTGGCGTCGATCCCGCCGGTGAGCACCGCGTCGTAGTCGCCCTGCTCGAGGCCCTCGATGGCGGCGCCGATGGCCGCCATCGCCGAAGCGCAGGCCGCGTCGCAGACGTAGTTGGGGCCCTTGAAGTTGAACAGGTTGGCGATCCGGCCCGCGATGATGTTGGCGAGCTCGCCAGGCATGCTGTCCTCGGTGATGTCGGGGAAGCGATCGGCGACGCCGGCGCGGAATTCGCGCTCGATCGCCTCGCGCACCTCGGCGGGCAGGCTGCGTAGGCTGGGCGAGCCGGCGAGCTCCCGCGCGTATTCGGGGAAGAGCAGCCGGCAGGCGGTGATGTAGTGGCGGTCGCCGCCCATGGCGTTGCCGAGCACCACGGCGGTGCGCTCGGGGTCGAGCGGGCGGTTCGGATAGTCGTAATCGGCGAGCGCCTGGCGGGCGGCGGCGACCGACCACTTCTGGGTGCGGTCCATCTGGTCGGCGACGCGGGGCGGGATCGGCAGCTTCCAGGCGATCGGATCCCAGGTCCAGTCGCGCACCCAACCGCCGATCTTGGAGTAGGTCTTGTCGGGCGCCTTGGGGTCGGGATCGAAGTAAGCCGCGGCCTCCCAGCGTTCCGCTGGCGTCTCGGAGATCGAGTAGCGGCCGCGCCGTAGGTTCTCCCAGAAAGCGGGCACGTCGGGCGCATCCGGCAGGATCGCGCCCAGGCCGACGATCGCGATCGTTGTGTGCTTGGACTCGGGCATGGGTCTCTCCACTCCGCCGCGGAGCCGGTCGCAACGCGCGGCGTTCGAGCGTTCAGCCGGCGGCCGCCGACTGCTCGGTGCGGCCGTAGAGCAGGTCGGCCGCGGCATTCATGTCGTCGATCAGGCCCTCCTGGGCGGCGAGGATCGCCGTGAGCCCCAGTCGTTCGGCGAAACCGCGCTCGCCTCCCGGCGCGACGCCGCCGGCGCCGAGCGCCCAACGCAGTCCCTCGGCCGCCGTGCGCAGGGCGGCATCGCGCCCGGCGATCCGGGCGAGCGTCGCCAGCCCGCCGGCGGTGAAGCGCCGGCTGCCCTTGGCGTGCCAGCGCCCCTCCGCAGCGCGCGCCGCGCGGCGCGCCAGGGCTGCCGCGCCCTCCGCCGTGGCGATCCAGTCGCCGAGGCGGAGCAGGAGGTGCTGATGGCGGGTCAGGCGAGCGGTGCGGCAGCACTCGGCGAGCTCGGCCAGGGCGCCGAGCGCGAGCGCTGCCGCCTGGGCGCCGACCTGCGGATGGCGCGCCGCGAGCTCGCTCATCTTCCGTGCCTCCGCATGGTAGTGGTCACCGCGCGTCTTGAGGTGCGCCTGCCAGCGATCGCGCGCGATCGTCATCTCGAGGATCTCCGAGGTTCCCTCGTAGATCGTGGTGATGCGCACGTCGCGCCGGATCTTCTCGACCAGGTACTCCCGGGTGTAGCCGTAGCCGCCGAGCGCCTGGATCGCCGCGTCGGCCGCGCGGTTCC
>CAYZWR010000018.1:0-38408 GCA_964481735.1 uncultured Thermoanaerobaculia bacterium | reverse complement strand
CGCCAGCTGTCCATCACCGCCGGTGCGTTGGGTTCGCCGTAGACGTAGACGATCAACGGGTAGCGCCGCGCCGGGTCGAAATCACGGGGCTTGTAGAGGCGCGCCTGCAAGAGGTGCCCGTCGGCGGCTGGCACGGTGAAGAGCTCCGGCAGCTGGAGGTCGAGCGCCGCGAGCGAGGCCGCGGGAACCGCGAACAAGGTGGCGCGCCGGGCGCCGGCGGCGTCGTGGAGGGAGAGCTCCAGCGGCTGGTCGTGGCTCGAATGCCAGTCGAGGTAGAAACGGCGGTCGTCGCTCCACAGCACGCGATGCACACCGGGCTCGCGGGAGAGCCGGAGCGGTTCGCCGCCGTCGAGCCCCACCCGGTAGAGCTGGATCTGCGTGAGATCGGGACGGCGGGCGGTGAAGTAGGCGAAGCCGTGCTCTTCGTCGATCGTCGTGGCGCGGGTGGAGAGCTGCCAGGCCTCGGTGCCGCGGATCGACCACGCTCCAGCGGTGATCGCACCGAGCCGGCGGCCGTCGAGCGCGTAGCGGTAGAGGTGATTGTGGCCGCTCGCCTGGGAGGTGGCGAGAAGCTCCCGACCGTCGCGGGTGAAGTGGAAGTCGACCAGGTTCACCCAGGCGGCATCCGATTCGGTGAGCACCCGGCGTACCGCGCCGCTGCGCTCGAATCGGTAGAGGTCGGCGCGGTCCTGTGCCCGATTGAGCCCCACCACACCGAGCGCCTGGCTGTTGGCGAGCCACTCGATCTGTACCAGGTACTCGTAGGCGACGCTGGACCGGTCGAGCCAGACGGTCCGCCCGGTCGCGAGATCGTAGATACCGAGCGTGACGAGGGGATTCGCGCCGCCCACCTTGGGGTAGCGTTGCTCGATCACCCGCGGCGTCTCCGGCTCGAAGTCGACGAAGGTGGAGACCGCGACCGGGGACTCGTCGGTGCGCAGGAAGGCGACCGCAGTCGAGTCGGGTGCCCAGCGGATGCCCCCCTCCTCGCGGCTGAAGATCTCCTCCCAGTAGACCCAGGAAAGCGTGCCGTTGAGCACGCTCGCTGAGCCATCGCGGGTGAGCCGCCGTTCGGTACCGCTCGAGAGCTCGATCAACCAGAGGTCGTTCGCCCGGACGAAAGCGACGTGCGTGCCGTCGGGGGAGAGACGGGGCAGGGACTCGGCGGCTTCGGTGCGCGTCAGTCGGTCGAAGCGGGAGGAGCCGAGGCGGAGGCGGAAGAGGTCTCCGCCGACGACGTAGACGGCGTTCTGGCCGGCACCGTCGAAGCTCTCGGGCCACTCCAGTCCCTCCGGAAGCTCGCCCTCGCCGAGCGCCTCGCGCAGGCTCGTCCGCGCAGCCTGCGGATCGACCGTGCGCCGGCGCTCGAGGGTGACCGGGTCGACCCGTTCGAACGCCCGCTCGGCCGCGGGAGGCGCGAAATCGAGCAGCAGGACGCTCCCGTCGGAGGTCCAAGTGGCCTCGCTCGGTCGCCCGAGGGCCTCGGCCTCGTCGCTGAAGAGCCAGTCGACGGTGATCGGCGGCGGGTTGTCGGGTGGCGTGACGGCGGCGAGCGCCGCGGGAAGGGCGAGGACGAACCAGAGCCGGAACAGGACGCGCATGAGCTCCTCCGAGCGAAGGATACGGCGGAATCGTGGAGCGGCGCTGGGCGCTTTCGACCCGTACGGCGACTTGCCGCTCGACGTCGTTGCGTGCCCTTTCAGGGGTGCTGCGGAGCGCGGGGTCGGCCCTCGGTTAGTGTTCCGGCGTGATGTCCCAGGACAAGCCAGGGGCTCCCCGGAGGAGGGGTGCGGCGCGCCTGCTGGTCGTCGTCGGTGCGACGCTGGCCGCGCTCGTCGGCTGCGAGCTGTTGCTCGCCCTGCTGGGCGGCGAGATCTATCCGCCGCCTCTCTTTCCCGGCGACCTCGTGGCGGTGGTCGACGCGACCACCGATCCGCGTATCGGATGGAAGCTGCCGCCGTCCTCGGTCAGCGAGGAGACGACCGCGGACTACTCGGTCGTCTACCGCGCCAACCGCCAGGGGTTCCGCTCGCCGCACGACTTCGACGCGACTTGGCCTGGGCCCCGCCTGGCCTTCCTGGGGGACTCGTACACCTTCGGCAGCGGCGTCGCCGAAGGGGAGACGTTCGTCGACCGGCTGGCGAGCCGCCTCTCCGGAGTGCGCTGCGATAACTACGGGATCGGCGGCTTCGGCATCGACCAGATGTGGATGACCTTGCGCCACGAGGCGCTGCCGCGCCGACCGCAGGGCGTCGTGCTCTCGTTCATCCGCCAGGACCTCGATCGCGCCCTCTCGGCCTATCGCCTCGGGCACGTCTGGCGCGCCAAGCCGACCTTCCGACTGGAGGGCGATCGCCTGGTCGCGGCGACGACCGAGAACCTGCCGCCGGCCCTGGAGCGTTGGCTCGTGCAGCACTCCCGTCTCCACCGGCTCTGGCGCCGGGCGGAGAGCTCGCTCGCGCTGCGCCACCCGATCGGTTATCGCTGGCGCCTGCATCGCGCGCTCTTCTCGGCGATCCGGGACGACTGCGCCGCCGCCGGCGTGCCGCTCCTGCTCGTGCACCTACCGGTCAACCGGCGGAGTCCGGCGCCGCTCTATGCACGCGAGTTCGCCGCCCTGGGGATCCCGTTCCTCGATCTCGCGTCGCTCCTGCCCGCGCGCCCCGAGGCGCTCTACTTCCCGACCGACCACCACCTCACCGCCGAAGGGCACCGGTTCGTGGCCGAGAAGCTCGCCGAGGAGCTCGCCCGGCGCGGCATGCCCGCAGCGCGCTGAGCCCGCGCCGCAGGGCGCTCGGACGGTGGCCGTTGTGAGCTGCGCGACACCGCGGCGCGGTCCCCGTTGCTAGCCTGCGGCCAGGACGGGACGAGCTCGACGGAGGAGGACGATGGGAGCGCGCCGACGGCTGCTCGGAGGACTCATGCTCCTTACCGCTGCCTCGGCCCTCGCGGCCGGGCGTCCCTGCGGGACCTGCGCCGTGCCGCTCGAGGCACGGGCGGAGGACACTTCGAACCCCGATCACGTCATCGGCGACGGCACTCCCGCGAGCTGCACCTCGCAGGCGGTCGTCGAGACGATCGCGCAGGGCGGGGTGATCACGTTCGACTGCGGTCCGGCGCCGGTCACCATCGTGCTCCAGGAGACCGCGAAGATCTACAACGACACCGGCCCCGAGATCGTGATCGACGGCGGCGGTCGAGTGACTCTCGACGGGGGCGGCGCCCGCCGGATCCTGTACATGAACACCTGCGATCCGGAGCTCCACTGGACGACCTCGCACTGCGACAACCAGGACCATCCGCGCCTGACCCTGCAGAACCTCGCCTTCGCGCACGGCGACTCGACCGGCGCCACTCCGGACGGTGGCGGCGCGGTGTTCGCCCGCGGGGGGCGCCTCAAAGTGGTGAATTGCCGCTTCGAGAACAACCTCTGCGACCCGGTGGGACCCGACGTCGGCGGCGCGGCGCTGCGCGCCTTCGACCAGTACGAAGACCTGCCGCTCTACGTCGTGGCGAGCACCTTCGGGGGAGCCCCGGAGCGCGGCAACTCCTGCGCCAACGGCGGCGCGCTCTCCGCGATCGGCGTCTCCTACACCGTGCTCAACAGCGTGATCAGCTTCAACGAGGCCACCGGCAACGGCGCCAATCCGCCCCAGCCCGGGACGCCCGGAGGCGGCAGCGGCGGTGCGATCTACAACGACGGCAACACCTTCCACCTGACGGTCTGCGGCTCCCTGCTGCACGACAACCATGCCAACGAGGGGGGTGGCGCGATCTTCTTCGTGAGCAACGACCTGACCGGCACGCTCACGGTCGCCGACAGCGCCATCTGGAACTGCCCGAGCGACGGCTTCTGGACGCCCCCGTGGCCCTGGCTCTTCTATCTCGGCCAGGGCTCGCCGCAGATCACCGGCACGACCTACGCCTCACCGCCGGACCTCTTCTGCGACGGCTTCGAGTCGGGCAACGGCAGCGGCTGGGACGGCGTCGTGCCCTGAGCGGGGGACGCGGCGCTCATCTCCCGCCTCAGCGCGCCGGGCCCTGGACTTCCACTCCCGCTTGTGATGGCATGGCGCGAATTTCGCGCCACTCGAATCGCCAGTCGCAGTCAGGTCACAGTCCCCGAACGGAGGGTGAAGCGATGTTCCGAGTCCACGCTGGCAGCAGCCTCTCGATGTGCGGCCTCGCCCTGGCCCTGGCAGTCGTCGCCGCGCCGGCGGCCGCCCAGTCGGTCACGCTCGGCGATCCGGCCGGGAATCCCGGCCCGGTCCGGGTCGTCCAGGACAGCAAGCACGACCTGTCGCTGCCCTTGCGCGACATGCCCTACATGGCGCCGGGGCCGCGGCGCCCCCTCGAGACGGAGTGGAATCGCTGGCCGGGAGGGACCGAGTCCGGAACCGACGAGGCGCTGCAGACCTGGCTGCCCGAAGGACCCGCGGCGATGCCCAGCCCGCTGCTCCAGTTCGAAGGGATCAGCGAGGCGACCGGCGGCTGCAACTGCGCGCCGCCCGACACCAACGCCGACGTGGGGCCGCGTCACGTCCTGGAGATGGTCAACAGCGCCCTGCAGGTCTTCGATCGCGCCGGCAACAGCCTCTTCGGGCCGGTGAACATCAACATGATCTGGAGCGGATTCGGCGGCGCCTGCCAGAACGAGAACGCCGGCGATCCGGTCGTGGTCTACGATCAGCTCGCCGACCGCTGGGTCATCTCGCAGTTCACCGACGTGACGTCCCCGTACTTCGAGTGCATCGCCGTCTCGCAGACCGGCGATCCGACCGGGGCGTGGTACCGCTACGCCTTCCAGACCAGTACTACCAAGTTCAACGACTACCCGAAGCTCGGCGTCTGGCCGGACGGCTACTACATGAGCGCCAACCTGTTCATCCTGCCCAACAGCTGGGCCGGCACCGGCGCCTACGCCTTCGATCGCGCGAAGATGCTGGCGGGTCTCCCGGCGACCATGCAGCTCTTCGAGTTGCCGCCCTCCGACTGGGGCGGCCTGCTGCCGTCGGACCTCGACGGCTCGACCAAGCCGCCGGCCGGCGCCGCGAACGTCTTCGTCGAAGTGGTCGATGGCGCCTGGGATCCCGGCAACTGGCCGAACGACGAGCTCCACTTCCACCAGTTCCACGTCGACTGGGTGACGCCGGCGAACACCACCTTCAATGCCGCGCCGATCCAGCTCCCGGTCGCCGGTTTCGACGGGTTGCTCTGCGGGTTCGCGGCCTGCGTTCCGCAGCTCGCTCCCGGGGTCCTCCTGGACACCCTCTCGGACCGCTTGATGTTCCGCCTGGGCTACCGCAACTTCGGCACCCACGAGTCCCTGGTGATCAATCACACGGTGGACGCGGCGACCAACCAGTCCGCCATCCGGTGGTACGAAGTCCGCAATCCCCGGGGCAACCCGCCGACCCTCTTCCAGCAGAGCACCTTCGCGCCGGACTCGACCCATCGCTGGATGGGCAGCATGGCGATGGACAGCCAGGGGAACATGGCGGTCGGCTACACGGCGTCGAGCTCGGCCCAGAAGCCCGACATCCGCTACACCGGCCGGCTGGCCGGCGACCCGGCGAACACGCTGCCGCAGGGCGAGATCGTGCTGATCACCAGCATCAACTCTCAGACGGGCGCCAGCCGCTGGGGGGACTACAGCGACCTGACCCTGGACCCGGCCGACGACTGCACCTTCTGGCACGCCAACGAGTACGCCAACGGCAGCGCCTTCGCCTGGCGGACGCGAATCGGGGCTTTCCGATTCGCGTCCTGCAACACGATCTTCAAGGACGGTTTCGAGGTCGGCACGACCGGCATCTGGTCCTCCCAGACCCCCTAGGCGAGCCGCGCCGGGCGCCCTCACCGAAGCGAATCAACCTCCCGGCCGTTGCGCCGTATCCTGAGCAACGGCTCGGGAGGTCATGATGGCCTGGTGGCGCGAACCTGACAACCGCTTGCTGCTGGCGATCGCGCTGGGCAAGACGGCGCTCAACGCCGCGTTCCTCGCGAGGTACGACTACTTCCGCGACGAGCTCTACTACCTCGCCTGCGCGCAGCATCTGGCGTGGGGCTACGTCGACCAGCCGCCGCTCTCGATCGCGATCCTCGCCCTGACCCGCGCGCTGTTCGGCGACGGGCTCTTCGCCATCCGTTTCCCCGCGGTGCTCGCCGGGGCGGCGGCGGTGGTGCTCACCGGCCTCATCGCGCGCCGCCTGGGCGGCGGGCGCTTCGCCCAGGGTCTCGCCGCGCTCGCCGCGGCGCTCTCGCCGGTGGTGCTCGGCAACGCCGGCCGGTTCTTCTCGATGAACGCCTTCGACCTCCTGTTCTGGGCGTGGGCGGCCTATCTGCTGGTCACGCTCCTGGCGGAGCAGCGTCCGCGCCTCTGGCTCGCCTTCGGCGTGGTCGCCGGGCTCGGGCTGCTCAACAAGGTCTCGATGCTGTTCCTCGGATTCGGGCTGGTGGTCGGCCTCGTGCTGACCCGGGAGCGGCGGCAACTCGCCACGCCCTGGTTCTGGGCCGGCGGCCTGATCGCCGGACTGCTCGTTCTGCCACACCTCGTCTGGCAGCAGGCCCACGCCTGGCCGACCCTGGAGTTCATGCGCGCGGCGTCGCAGGAGAAGAACGCGACCCTGGCGCCTTCCACCTTCCTCCTGCAGCAGCTCCTGCAGACCGGACTCCTGCAGTCGGCGCTCTGGCTGGCCGGGATCGCCTGGTTCGCCTGGCATCCCGCGGCCCAGCGCCTGCGCACCCTCGCCTGGCTCTATCCAGCGATCCTCGTGGTGATGGTCGCCAACGGCGCCAAGGCCTACTACCTCTCCCCGGTCTATTTTCCCTTCCTCGCCGCCGGGGCGGTGGCCCTCGAAGGCATGACGGCCGCGGCATGGCGTCCACGGCTCCGGCCGGCCTTCGCCGCGGCGCTCGTCGCGCTCTCGCTGGTGGCCCTGCCCTTCGCCGTGCCGTGTCTATCCGTCGAGCGCTTCATCGCGTACTCCAAGGCGCTCGGCATGACGCCACGCGCGGAGGAGCGCTCGGCGCTCGAGGATCTGCCGCAGTACTACGCCGATCAGTTCGGTTGGCGCGAGCTCGCGGCTCAGGTGGTGGAGATCTACCGCGGTCTCCCGCCCGAGGAGCGGTCCGGGGCGGCGATCTACGTGCGCAACTACGGCGAGGCCGCGGCGATCGACTTCTTCGGGCGGAGCGCGGGCCTCCCGCCGGCGCTCTCGGCGCACAACTCGTACTGGTATTGGGGCCCGGGCGAAGCGGCGATCCGCGTGGCGATCATCCTGGGGGACTCGCACGATCTCGCCGAGAACCTCGCCGATCTCGCTGGGCCAGGGCGCTGTGGTCG
This sequence comes from uncultured Thermoanaerobaculia bacterium, assembly GCA_964481735.1. Classification (GTDB taxonomy): domain Bacteria; phylum Acidobacteriota; class Thermoanaerobaculia; order Multivoradales; family JAGPDF01; genus JAGPDF01. The sequence goes on along the minus strand of CAYZWR010000018.1, from coordinate 31,063 downwards.
CGTCGAGCTCGCGGCGGTGACCGACTGCCGGCATTGCATGCCCTACGAGCGCGGCCGCCAGCTCTTCGTCTGTCGCGATCTCGGATTCGACTTTCGCGACATCTGGGCGGGCGAGCGCGTCTTCATCTGAGTGCCGCCGAGCGCTGTGACGCGGCTCACGACCGCGTGCGTCGATCTGGCGCGGCGCGTGGACAACTCCTTTGTTTCGCAGCTCCGCCGGCTGGCAGCGGGCTTGCGAGCGGGGACTCGGAGTCGGCGAGCGGGAAGCGCTCCCGACCGACCCGAAAGGAGGCACGCCATGACCACCCGACGATTCATCTGCCTGCTGGTGCCAGTCGCCGCGCTCGTTGCGGGCGCCGCCTTCGCCCTGGCGCCGCAGAGCGCCGATGCGGACTGGATGACCACCGCCAAGGTGAAGCTCGGGCTGCTGGAGAAGCTCGGCGCGGACGCGCTCGAGATCCACGTCGAGACGACGGAAGGGGTCGTCCACCTGACCGGCGACGTCGAAAAGCGGGAGAGCCGCGAGCTCGCCCCGCGCATCGCCGAGTCGGTCGCCGGAGTGAGCTCGGTCGACAACGACCTGCGCCTGGAGCCGAGCGGCGCCTACGGCGGATCGAAGACCGCCGAAGCGGAGGCCGAGGTCAAGGACGCCATGCTGGAGATGCGCGTCCGCATCGCCCTCATCGACGCGCTCGGCACCGACGGCTTCGCGGTCGGCACCGAGGCGGCGAACGGCATGGTGGTCCTCGAGTTCGCCCCCGAGGCGGCGAAAGAGATGCGCTCCCGCGCGGTCAAGGTCGTCCGGGCGCTCGAGGGCGTCGAGAAGGTGACCACGACCACGAAGTCGTAGCGCGTCCCTCGCGGTCAGCGCCTCGAGCCGAGCGCTCGAGGCGTGGTGGGCGCCGCGCCTCCGAGCCCGGCGCCCACCCGCCCGGGTGGCGCCGGCGGCAGGCGGGCGGCGCAGAGTTTCCGCGATGCGCCAGGCCTCGATCGCATGCTGTCTGCTCCTCGCCGTCGCGCTTCCGGCGCGCGGCCAGATCGTCGATCACTCGGCGATCGACGCGGTCCCCGATCTCCCGCAGTGCGTGATGGACGGCATCGGTGCCCAACGCTGGTTCTTCACCCACGCCTCGGTGGGAGGGAATCTCCTGGAGGGCCTGGACGATCTGCGCGCCCTGAACCCCACGCGCTTCCAGCTCGCCACCGCTGGCGTGAGCTACGACAGCGCGCAACTGCGCGCCGATCCGCCGCCGCTGCCGACTGTCGCCGGCACGGTCTACGAGTGCGGCCGCGGCAACCCGGGCTGGGAGGACAAATTCACCATCTTCGACAACTCGGTCCGCCTCGCGGGCTGGCGGCAGGGCGCGGTCGACGCGGTGATGGACAAGCTCTGCTACATCGACCCGGGGGCGAGCGCTCCCGCCTACCTCGCCATGATGGACGCGCTCGCCGCCGCCTACCCGACGACCGCGTTGGTCTTCACCACGATGCCGCTCACCGTCGACGAAGACGGCGACAATGTCGCGCGGAATCTCTACAACCAGGCGGTGCGAGCGCACGCCGCGGACATCGGCGCGCTGCTCTACGACGTCGCCGACATGGAGGCGCACGATCCCGCGGGGATCGAACAGACCTTCGTCTCGGGCGGCCAGACCTACCAGAAGCTCTACGCCGGCTACACCGGCGACGGCGGCCACCTCGATCTCGAGCTCGGCCACCGCCGCGTCGCGCAGGGCTGGTACGCCGCCGCCGCGACCCTCGCCCCCTGCTGGATCTTCGCCGGCAACTTCGAGAGCGGCGACACCGCGAGCTGGAATTCCACCTTCCCGTAAACGAGGAGCGCCGACCGAACCGGCGCCGCGGGCGACACGGCGGCCGAGAGCAACGGCCCAACGCCTAGGTGGCCTCTTCGACCTCCGTGGCTCGCGGCTCCTCGGCGAGGGGCGCGGTGCCGCGGATCCTCCGCGCCAGCGCGCTCTTGGCGCGGTCGGCGAGCAGGTAGAAGCCGGGGACGACGACGAGCGACAGGGCGGTCGAGACGATGAGGCCGCCGATGACCGCGATGGCCATCGGGGCGCGGGTTTCGCTGCCGGCGCCGAGGCCGAGGGAGGCCGGGATGGCGGCCATCATGGTCGCGGTCGAGGTCATGAGGATCGGCCGCAGGCGCACCGGTCCCGCTTCGAGCAACGCCTGCCGGGCGTCGAGGCCGCGGCGGCGGAGCTGGTTGGTGTAGTCGACCAGGATGATCGAGTTCTTCTTGACGATACCCATCAGCAACAGCAGGCCGATCATCGAGAAGATGTTGAGCGTGCGGCCGGACGCCCAGAGGGCGAAGGCGGCGCCGGCGATCGACAGCGGCAGGATGGTCAGCACCGTCACCGGATGCAGGAACGAGTTGAACTGCGAGGCGAGGATCATGTACGCCACCACGATCCCGAGGAAGAGCGCGAAGAGCAGGCTCGCCATCGATTCGCGGAAGGCGACGCTCGCGCCGCCGAGGACGAGGCGCGTGCCGAGCGGGGTCGACTTGGCGAGCTCCTCGACCACCTTGAGCGCCCGGTCCTGGGAGGAGCCGGGAGCGACGTTGGCGAAGATGTTGATCGCGCGTTCGCGGTCGCGGCGCGTGATCGCCTGCAGCGCCGGTCGCTCCTCCGTGGTCACCAGGGCGGAGAGCGGCACCAGCTCGCCGGAGCCCGAGCGGACACGGAGGCGTGAGACGTCCTCCGGGCTCGAGCGCTGATCGGCGAGCAGGCGCAGGCGCACGTCGAAGCGCCGCCCACCGTCGGAGTACTTGCCGATACGGATGCCGCCCACCAGGGCGTTCAGGGTCGTCGCGACGTCCTCGATCGACACTCCGAGATCGGCCGCGCGGGCGCGGTCGGGCAGGACGCGGAGCTCCGGCTGACCGAGCTGGTAGTCGGTGTCGAGGTCGACCACCTGGCCGCTCTCGCGCAGCGCCGCCATCGTCGTCTGCGTCGTCTCGACCAACTGGTCCCAGTCCGAGCCGCGCACCGAGAGCTCCACCGGGAAGCCGCGCTGCGCGGTGAAGCCCTGCTGGGAGAGATCCTGGACCACGGCGCGCAGGCCGGGGTAGGAGTTGAGCTCCTTGCGCACCACCTGGGCGAACTGCTGCTGTGTGAAGTTCCGTTCCTTCGGCGGCGCCAGGGTGACGAACAGCACCCCGGAATTGACCCCGCCGCCGCCGAAGCCACCCGAGACGCCGAAGAGACGCAGCGTCTCCGGCCGGCCGAGCAGGTACTCCTCGGCGCGCCGCACGTAGCGGTCGGTCTCCGAGAGGTCCGAGCCCACCGCGGTCTGCAGGCGGATCATCATGCGCGACTGGTCCTGCGAGGGGACCATCTCCTTCGGCATGGCGCGCAGCACCAGCACCGAGACGCCGAAGAGGGCGAATCCCGCGAGCACCACCACGGCCGGCCGGGCGAGCGCCCAGGGCAGGATGCGCGAATAGACCCGGGCCAGGGCGGCGAAGGCGCGGTCGGCGGCGTGGCCGATCCGGTTCTGGCGCTGGCGGGAGACGTCGAGCATCTGCGAGAGCCGCGCCGGGGCGAGGGTCACCGCCTCGAGGTAGGAGAGCAGCACCGCCAGGCAGAGCGTGACGCCGAACTGGAGGAAGAACCTGCCGACGATCCCCTGCATGAAGACCACCGGGATGAAGATCGCGCAGACGGCGAGCGTCGCGGCGAGCGCCGCGAAAGCGATCTCCGCCGTGCCTTCGCGCGCCGCGCGCACCCGGTCGGCGCCTGCTTCGGCGTGGCGGTAGACGTTCTCCAGCACCATGATGGCGTCGTCGACCACGATTCCCACCGCCAGGCCGAGGGCGAGCAGGGTGAAGGTGTTGAGGGTGAAGCCGAGGAAGTAGATGACCGCGACCGTGCCGAGGAGCGACATCGGGATGGCCAGGATGACGTTCAGGGTGGAGGAGAGGGAGCCCAGGAACAGCCAGCAGATGAGCGCGGTGAGCGCCACCGCGAGGAAGATCTCGAACTCGATCTCCTCGACCGACTCCTCGATGAACACCGTCGAGTCGAAGTTGATGCCGAGCTTCATCCCCTCGGGAAGGCCTCTCCGGATCACGTCGAGGGTCGCGCGCACCTGCGTCGCCACCGCCACCGCGTTGGCGCCGCGCTGCTTCTTGATCCCCATGCCTTGCGCCGGCTCGCCGTCGACCCGCGAATAGCGCCGGATGTCCTCGAAGCCGTCCTCGACCAGGGCCACGTCCGAGAGGTAGATCGGCGAGCCGCCGTCGTCGCGCACCACGATGCCGCGCAGCGTCTCGAGGTCGACCGCCTCGCCGAGCACCCGCACGTTGACCTCCCGCCCCGGCACCTCGATGCGGCCGGCAGGGAGCTCGACGTGCTGGCGCTGCAAGGCGCGGATGACGTCGGTGACCGTCAGGTTCTTGGCGTCCAGGGCGGCGGCGTCGACCCAGATGCGCACGTTGCGCTCGATCGAGCCCCCCTCGACGATCTCGCCGACTCCGGGGACGGTCTGCAGTCGCTCCTTCACGCGATAGCGCGCGTAGTCGGCCAGCACCTGGCGCGGGAAGGGCCCCGAGAGGCCGACCCACATGATCGGCTGGTCTTCGGGGTTCGACTTCGAGATCACCGGCGGATCGATGTCGCGCGGCAGGCGACGCTGCGCCTGCTGGACGCGGGTGTTGACGTCCTGCAGCGCGAGATCGACGTCGCGCGCGATGTCGAGCTCGACGGTCACCGAGCCGCCGCCGAGGCGCGAGGTCGAGGTGAGGCTCTTCACGCCCTCGACCTGGATCAACGCCTCTTCCAGCGGCTGGATGACGTCGTTCTCCACCACCTCCGGGGCGGCGCCCTCCCAGGAGACCGAGACGTTGATGGTGGGGAAGTCGACGTCCGGCATCTGGCTGATGCCGATGCGTCCCGCGGCCACCAGGCCGAAGATCACCGTTCCCGCCATCAACATCCAGGCGAAGACCGGATTCTTGATGGAGATCTCGGTCAGCTTCATGGCTTGGCCTCCCGATCCGGCGGCGGGGGCTCGCCGGCCGGCCGTTCGAGGGTCACCCCGGCGCCGTCGCGCAGCGCCTCGGCGCCGCGCACCACGAGCCGCTCGCCGGCGGCCAGCCCGGAGCGCACTTCGACCCGGCCGTCGGCGGTGCGCAGCCCGAGCTCCAGCACGCGCTCGCGCGCCGTCTCCTCCTCGACCACGAAAGCGAGGAAGCCGCGGTCGCTCGGCCGAATGGCGGTCTGCGGGATCACCGGGCGCGGCACCGTGCCGCCGACCGGAACCTCGACCTCGGCGAAGGCGCCCGGGCGGAGCTCCTGCCGCGACGGATCGTCGATCCGGGCGATCACCGACACCATGCGGTCGCGCGGATCGGCCGCGGCGCCGACCAGGGTGATGGTCGCGGTGTAGAGCGGCGTCTCGGCGGCGCCGACGACACCGGCGGTGCCGCCACCTTCGGTCGTGCCGCGCGAGCCGCGCAGCCGGAAGCGCGCCTGGCGCCCGACGTCGAGCGGCGCGGCCTCGCTCTCCGGGACGCGGAAGCGCAGGAGCAGTGGCTCGCGGCGCAGCAGGGTGGCGAGCACCGCTCCGGGCTGCGCGTACTGGCCGGTCTCGACCGTCCGGGTCTGCACCACGCCGGCGACCGGCGCGCGCACGAAGGCGTCGCGCAGGTTGAGCTCGGCGAGCGCCAGGGCCGAAGTCGCCTGCGCCACCTCGGCCTGGGCCGAGGCGAGGCGGGTGCGCCAGGCATCCACTTCCTCGCCGCGCACCAGGTCGGGGTTCTTGGCGTTGACCGCTTGCCGGCGCTCCAGGCCGTTGCGCGCTTCGGCGGCCCCGGCTTCGGCCTTGGCGAGCGCGGCGCGCGCCGAGTCGGCGGCCAGCCGGTAGCGCTCGGGCTCGATCTCGGCGAGCACCGTCTCGGGACGGATCGCATCGCCTTCCTGGAAGCGCACCCGTTCGACCACGCCGGCGACCCGCGCGGTGACCGCCACCTGCTCGAAGGCCTCGACCGAGCCGACCGCCTTGACGGTGTACTCGACCGGCCGGCTGTCCACGGTCGCGACCTCGACCGGGAAGCGCACCACCTCCCGCGCCGGCCTGCCGGCCTCGGCGCCCTTCTTGCCGCCGCAGGCGGCGCTCCAGCAGGCGGCGGCGGCGAGCAGGGCGAGGGCGGGGCGGATGGAATGTCGGCGGCTCACGGAGTGCTCTCTTTCATGGCTACGTCGGCGGACGGCGAAAGGTCGATCGGCCAGGCGCCGAGCGCCTGCTCGAGCGCCAGCCGGGCGATCGACCGGTTGTAGTCGGAGCGCACGCGTTCGGCGTCGGCCTCGAACTGGGCGACCTGCGAGTCGGTCTGCTCGAGCGCGGTGGCGAGCCCGTTCTGGAATCGCTCGCGCACCTCCTCGGCGTTCTGGAGCGCCACCTCGGCGCGCACCCGGGACTGCTCGTAGGCGGCTTCGGCGGTCTCGAGATCGGCCAGCGCCTGGTCGACCTCCAGGGTCACCTGGCGGCGCCGCTGGGCGAGCCCGAGCTCGACCTCGCGCGCCTCGGCGTCGCGCTGGTCGGCGGCAGCGCCGCGATCGCCCCCGTCGAAGACGTCCCAGGTGAAGTTGAGCGCCAGGTTCCAATCCTCGTCGTTGCCCGACAGGCCGGCCTCGTTGGTCCACCGGTAGAGGCCGCGCAGGTCGAGCCGCGGCACCCAGCCGAGGCGGGGAGCGAGAGCGAACTGGCGGGCTTCCTCGAGCCGTTCCTCGCGCGCCGCGATGTCGGGATGGCTGGCGAGCGCCTGGCGGACCAGCGACTCGCGGTCGGCGCCGACCGGGGGCCTGCCCGGAGGGGTCGCGAGCGGACCTTCGGCGGGCGCGACGATGAGGTACCCCAGCGCCAGGCGGGAGGTGGTGACGATGCTCTTCGCCTGGGTGACCGCGAGCTCGGCGGTCGCCAGCTCGAGCTCGGTGCGCGTCAGGTCGTTGCGATTGGCGAGCCCGGCCTCGAGGCGGAGTCGCGACTCGTCGACCGTGCGATGGGCGACGTCGACCCGCTCGCGCGCCGCGGCCAGGAGCTGCTCGGCGCCGAGCACGGCGTAAAAGCTGGCCGCGACGTCGTGGGCGAGCGCGCGGCGGAGCTCCGCGGACTCCAACCCCTGCGCCGCGAGGCCGCGGTTGGCGCCGCGGATCAGCGGCAGGGCGCGCAAGTCGAAGAGCACCGACTCGACGGCTGCCTGGCTGTTGTAGGCGTCGAGCGCCTGGACGACGACCTCCTCGCCACCCACCTCGCGGGTCACCTCGCGCGCGCGGCGCAGCGCGCTGCCGGAGAGGGTCAGGGTCGGAATGAGCTGCGCCACCGCCTGCCGCTTGAAGGCGCCCGCCTTCTCCAGGCGCGCGGCGGCGATGCCCGAGACCTCGTTGCCCGCCAGCGCGAGCTCGATCGCCCGCTCGAGGGTGAGCGGCGCGGCGTCGCCGGCGACCTGGGCTCGGAGCGGCGCGCTCCCGACCCGCGAGAGGGAGAGAACGAGGGCGAGCGCCGAGGCGCAGCGGAGGAGCGCGGTCATAGAAGGGGCTGGCGCCGAGCGCAAGGAATCTCGGCCCGGCCCGGGAAAGATAACCCGTTGGCTCACGGCTGTCCAAGCCGATGCCGTAAGATGCCGCGGCCATGACGACGCGCTCCCGAACCAGTTCCTGGAACCCGCCTGCCCTCGTCCTCCTGCTCGCCCTCGCGGCAGCGCCCGCCGTGCTGGCGCAGCATGCTCCGGAGACGTTTCCCAAGATGCTGCACGATCCGCGCGAGGTGCACCTGAAGGACGTCGTGCAGCTCACGTTCGGCGGCGAGAACGCGGAAGCCTACTGGTCGCCGGACGGGGAGCGGTTGAGCTTCCAGTCGACCCGGCCGCCCTATGCCTGCGACCAGATCTTCACCATGTCGTCGCGCGCGCCCGCGGCGCCGGTGCTGGTGTCGACCGGCAAGGGGATCACCACCTGCGCCTACTACACCTTCCCGCAGGGGGATCGGGTGCTCTTCTCCTCGACCCACGCCGCCGGCCCGGAGTGCCCGCCCCGCCCCGACATGTCGCAGGGCTACGTCTGGCGGATCGATCCGGCCTTCGACATCTGGGAGGCGAATCCGGACGGCAGTGCCCTGAAACGGCTGACCGACGTTCCGGGCTACGACGCAGAAGCCACGGTCTGCCCCAAGGACGGGCGGATCGTCTTCACCTCGACCCGGGACGGCGACCTCGACATCTACACCATGAACGCCGACGGCAGCGGCGTGAAGCGGCTGACCAATACCCCGGGCTACGACGGCGGCGCCTTCTTCAACGCCGACTGCAGCAAGATCGTCTGGCGCGCCTCGCGCCCGGAAGGGGAGGCGCTGGCCGACTACCGCCGGCTCCTGGCCCAGGACCTGGTCCGCCCCACCAAGCTCGAGATCTTCGTCGCCAACGCGGACGGCAGCGGGGCGCGTCAGGTGACGCAGCTGGGCGGGGCCTCGTTCGCGCCCTACTTCTTCCCCAGCGGCGAGCGCATCGTCTTCGTCACCAACTTCCAGGATCCCAAGGGGCGCAACTTCGACGTCTGGGCGATCGACGTCGACGGCAGCGACCTCGAGCAGATCACCTTCTTTCCTGGCTTCGACGGCTTCCCGATCTTCTCGCCCGACGGCAAGCGCTTCGCGTTCAGCTCCAACCGCAATCAGGGCAAACCCGGGGAGACCGACGTCTACGTGGCGACCTGGGTGGACGGGCCGCCGCGCCCCTGATCGCCGGCCGCTCGTGACCGCCCTCTCGGGTCACTTCTGGACGGTCGCGCCGGTGGTGCGGGCACTGCTCCGCCCGCCGGCCGCGCCGACGGGCGAGCCGTTCTCCCTCGAGCTCGTCGATCCGGTGGCCGGGCGGGTCGGGCTCACCGGGTTCTTGCACGCACCCGCTGCCGCGACGACCCTGCTCGTCGCGCTGCACGGCCTGGGCGGCAGCATCGAGAGCTCGTACCTCAAGCGCTTCGCGAGCGCCGCGGTCGGTCGCGGTTACGCCTGCCTGCGGCTCGACCTGCGCGGCGCAGGGGGAGATTCGGCCGACTTCTACCATGCCGGCCTGACCTCGGACCTCGCCGCGGTGCTCGCCGCGCCCGGGCTCGCCGGCTTCTCGCAGGTCGTGCTCGTCGGATTCTCGCTGGGCGGCCAGCTGGCGCTGCGTTGGGCGGGCGAGCTGGAGAGCGGGGGCGACGCGCGCCTCGCCGCGGTGGTCGGGGTCTGCTCGCCGCTCGATCTCGATCTCGGGGCGGGGGCGATCGACGGGTGGCCCAACGCCCCTTATCGCGCCTGGATCCTCTCCGGCCTGCGCGAGCTCGCCGACCGGGTGGAGCGCTTCCGCCCCCTGCCGGTCGATCGGGCGGCGCGGCGCCGGATCGCGACGATCCGCGAGTGGGACGCGCGGCTGGTCGCGCCGCGCTGGGGATTCGACTCGGCGGAGGACTACTACCGGAAGGTGAGTGCCGCGGGAACACTCGGCGGGATCCGGCGGCCGAGTTGGATCGTCCTCTCGGCGAACGATCCGATGGTGCCGCCGGCAACGGTGGAGGCGGCGCTGACGCGCGCCTCGCCGGCGGTGGAGGTCGGCTGGACGAGCCGGGGGGGGCACGTCGGCTTCCCCCCCGATCTCGATCTCGGCCAGGCGGGCGAGCGCGGGCTCGCCGGGCAACTCCTCGGTTGGATCGCCAGCCGACTCGCGGGCCGCGACGCGCGCTAGCGGCCGCGCAGCGTCACGTCACCGCTGCCGGTCTCGATGGTCGCCTGGCCTCGTCCGCTCCCCAGCTTGCCGTGGAAGTCGTCGCGGTCGAGCTCCACCTGCAGCTCGGGCAGGTCGATCCGGATGTCGCCGCTGCCGGTCGAGATGGCGAGCCGGGCGTCCAGGCCGCCGCGGGTCTCGAGCGTGACGTCGCCCGATCCGGTGTCGACCATCAGCCGCTCGACCGCCGAGAGATCACCCGTCAGACGGACGTCGCCCGATCCGGTGTCGGCGGCGAGGCTCGTGCCGAGGACGAGGTCGCTCCCTTCGATGTTGCCCGAGCCCGTGTCGGCGCGGAGCGAGCCCGAGACCTGGGCGAGCGTGACGTCGCCCGAGCCGGTGTCGACATCGACCTGCTGGGCCTCGACCCGCTCGAGGCGGACGTCGCCGGAGCCGGTGTCCACGCCGACGTCGCCGCGATGATCGCTCACCACGACGTCGCCCGAGCCGGTGTCGACGCCGAGCTTGCCCTTGCCGCGGGTGGCGGTGATCGCACCCGACGAGATGTCGAGCAGCTGCGGCCCGGCGATGCCGTCGGAGGAGATCCGGCCGATGCCGTCGCGCACCGTCGCGCCGACGCCCGCCGGGAGCTCGAGCCGGAAGTCGGCGTAGAGGGTCGCCGCGCCGCCGCCCGGCGAGCTCACGACGCGGACCTCGCGCCCGGCGTACTTGAAGGAGGAGCTCGAGCCGTCGAACCAGGCGGCGAACCAGGAATCGTCGCCCGGATCGTCGTCGCGCCGCGGGTAGTGGTACTTCCGGTACTCGTCGAGCGGGTAGACGGCCTTGACGAGAATGCGCCCGGCCGATTCGTCGAAGGTCACTTGCAGCTGGTCGGCCAGCCGCTCGGCGGCCGCCGGGCTCTCGCCGCTGGCGTGGATGGTCCCGACGAGGCGGATCTCGCTGCCGGTCGCGGCCACCAGCTCGACGTTGCCGGCCAGGTTCTCCAGTTCGAGGATGCGGTCGGGGGTGCCGGCGAACGCGCGCTCGACGCGGCGCTCCGCGTCGGCGGCGAGCGCCGGGGCGGCGAGCAGGAGGAGCGCGCCCAGGCTCCGGGCGAAGGTACGGCGGAGGCGATGGTCGATCATGGCGAGGCTCCTTGCGGGGCGGCAGGTGAAGCCGGCTCCTGGTCCTCTCTACCGAGGACGGCGCCAAAAGGTTTCAGCGCCGGACCCTGCTACACTCCCGGTCGATGTCGCGCTCGCGGATTCCCCTGCGCATGGCGGCCCCGAGCCTGGTCACCGGCGCGAACATCGTCTTCGGCTTCGGGTCGATCCTGGCGGCGGCGGGGCGCGAGTTCGAGGTCGCGGTCTACCTGCTGGTCGCGGCGGTCTTCTGCGACATGTTCGACGGGCAGCTCGCCCGCCGGCTGGGCGCCACGAGCAAGTTCGGCCAGCAGATGGACTCCCTCTCCGACGCGATCTCTTTCGGCGTCGCGCCGGCGTTCCTGGTCTACGAGTGCCTGCTGCGCGAGCTCGGCCCCTGGGGCGTTGCCACCGCGCTGCTCTATCTGATGGCCGGCGTCCTGCGTCTCGCGCGCTTCAACGTGCTCTCCGACGCGCACGCCAAGGACCGCCGGACGCTCGGCGTGCCGATCCCGATCGGCGCGGGCTACCTGATGGCGGTCGCCCTGATGCGCCATCGAATCTCCGCCGAGGAGGGCGCCCTGGTGGCGGTCGCGATGGCGCTCCTCATGGTGTCGCGGGTCCGTCTGCCGCAGATGAAGGGGCGCTCCCTGGTGACCTGGATGCTCCTGGTGGGGGTCGGCAACTACCTCGCGGTGGTCGTCCGCCCGAACTGGGGAACGGTCGTCTGGTGGAACCTCTGGAACGTCGCGATCCTGGTGGTCGCGTGGCTCGGCGAGCGCCGCAGCGCCGACGACCACCCGGCGCCCTTCCCGACCTGAGCCGATCGCGGCGACCGCCTCAGAAGCGGTAGCCGACCTCGACCGCCCCGCGGTCCCCCTCCAGGTCGTCCCCGGTCTGCACCTCGTACTCGCCGTAGACGAAGAACGAGGCCGGCAGCTGCAGGGTGCCGGAGAGCCGCACCCATTGGTTGCGGCGCGGGTCGGCGGCGTCGGAGAAGCCGACCATCGTCGACTCCGAGGCTCCGAAAGTGAGGCCGAGGTCGTGCCCACCGCGGAAGGAGTAGCCGGTGCGCAGACTCGCCACGTAACCTTCCGCGGTCCCGCCGGAGTAGTAGGAGAGATCGCCGCCCAGGAAGAGCGGCCAGCCGAAGAGCTGCGTCCTGAGCAGCGAGAAGAACGCCGACTGGGTCGGGTCGTCGAGCTGGTCGGCGCGCTCCATGCCGGCGCCCAGCGAGGCGAGCCAACCGGGAGACTGCCACTCGAGCGAGACGCGTCCGCCTTCGCGGAAGTAGCGCGAGAAGACCTCCTCGGGGCGCGGCCGAGTCTCGTAGGTGAGGTAGTTGCGCCGCTGGTCGTAGGAGATCCGGGCGCTCAGGTGGCCGGTGAAACGGAACGAGGCGCCGAAGGAGGCGTTCGAGATCTGCGAGCTCTCGCCGGCGAGCTCCTGGCGCCAGCCGCGGTTGAGATCGAGCTCGGCGCGCTGGAAGAGCCACCAGCGCGACCCGGCGCCGAAGCGGCTCTCGAGAGTGACGTAGTCGCGGCTCACCTCGCCCGAGTCGGAGCGCTCGGAAACCCCGCCGAGGACGACCTCGGCGTAGCCTCGCTCGTTGCTGCGGTCGGTCGCGAAGCGCACGAAGGCGCCGTACTTCGAGCCCGCGGTGCCGAAGCCGAGCTGCTCGAGCTCGGGACGGGCGCCGCCGAAGGCGCCGACGAAGAAGCGCCGGCCGAGGCGCACTTGCGCCAGGACGCCGTCGAGGTACCCCAGCGAGATGAAGGGGCTGGCGCCGAGGCGGCCGAGCATCAGCGAGAAGCGTCCCTCCGGCGGCGCGTAGGTGAGGGACAGCTCGTAGAGCCGGTCGTCACGATGGCTCGCCAGGACATCCGGGCCGTAGCCGTCGCGCGAGGTCTCGCGCGTGCGGGTGCGCACCCGGAGCTCCCACGGCCGGCCGCCGATCTCGGAGAGGCGCAGGGAGAAGCGCCCCATCGTCTCGTCGATCGAGTGTCCGAAGTCGTCGGAGCTGGTGCGGTACCCGAGGACGATCGAGCCGTAGGTCTTCGCCCACCGGCGCCGCTCCTCCGCGCGCCGCTCGTCCCGGGTCCAGCTCTGGTAGGGGCTCGGCGACCCGCCCGCCGGGCTCGCGGGGGACGGCTGCGCCTCGCTCTTGGGCTGCAGCGGGGCGAGCGGCACCACCCGGTCCCCGGCCTGCACCGCCAGCCCCTGGGTGATCACCTTGCACGAGGCCGAGTGCTCGGCGACGAACGCGACCTCGAGCTCGGCGATCGCCTCGCCGGAGCGGACCACCTTGAGGCGCGTGCCGATCTCGAGCCCCTCGCCGCGACCGGCATCCAGGTAGACGCTGGTCGCGGAGAGGTAGGAGACGGTGATCGGCCGCGGCTCGGCCGCCCGCGCCAGCGCGGGCAGCAGGAGAGCCAGGGCGATCGCGACGCTCGAGAAGGGACTGCGGCGCTCAGTCATCGGCTTCACCTCGCGGATGGCAGCTGTAGCAGTTCGGGCTGGCGTAGACGTAGCCGCCGACGTCGCTGTGCTCGTTGTCCATCTCCGCCCGGTTGTGCTCGTGGCAGAAGATGCACTCGAAGTGCTGGTAGTTGCCGGCGCTGACGTGGCAGTCGGAGCAGGCGTTCCACTCGTTGCGATGGCGGCCGGAGTAGATCGGGAAGTAGGCCGCGTCGTGGTTGAAGGTGGCGCCCTCCCAGGAGGTGGTGGTGTGGCAGGTCTGGCAGGTGGTCGGGAACCCCGCCGCGACGTGGTTGGGATCGGTCGCTCCCTGGTAGTCGGACTGGTGGCAGGCGAAGCACTCGGTCGGCGTGCCCTGATAGCCGCCGGCGTGACAGCTCTGGCAGGAGGCGCTGGTGTGCGCCCCGGTGAGCGGCCAGCCGGTGGAGGCATGGTTGAAGGTCGCCCCGTTCCAGGTCGTGGTGGAGTGGCAGGACTCGCAGGTGGTGGGGAAACCGGCGGTGACGTGATTGGGGTCGGTCACCCCCTGGTAGTCCGACTGATGGCAGGCGAAGCAGGCGGTCGGCGTCCCGGCGTAGCCGCCGGCGTGACAGCTCTGGCAGGAGGCGCTGGTGTGCGCCCCGGTGAGCGGCCAGCCGGTGGAGGCATGGTTGAAGGTCGCCCCGTTCCAGGTCGTGGTGGAGTGGCAGGACTCGCAGGTGGTGGGGAAACCGGCGGTGACGTGATTGGGGTCGGTCACCCCCTGATAGTCCGACTGATGGCAGCCGACGCAGGCACGCGGCGTGCCCTCGTAGCCGGTGGCATGGCAGCTGGCGCAGGGAGTGGTGCGGTGAGCTCCGGTGAGCGGCCAGCTGGTGTGCTCGGTCGTCGCGCCCTCCCACGAGGTCGTGTTGTGGCAGCTCTCGCAGGTAGTGGCGAAGCCGCCGGCGCGGTGATTGGGGTCGGTGGTGCCGTCGTAGTCCGTGCGATGACAGGCGTAGCAGTCGCGCGGCGTGCCGGCGTAGCCGCCGGCATGGCAGCTCGCGCAGGCGGCGGACTGGTGCGCGCCGGTGAGCGGGAACGTCGAGTGGTTGAAGGACGCGCCGCTCCAGCCGTTGACCGTGTGGCAGCTCTCGCAGGTGGTCGGGAAGTTGGCGGCGCGGTGATTCGGATTGGTCGTTGCGTCGTAGTCCGGGCGGTGGCACGAGTAGCAGTCGCGCGGCGTGCCGGCGTAGCCGTTGGTGTGACAGCTCTCGCAGGCGACCGTGCGGTGCGCGCCCTGCAGCGGGAAGGTGGTGTGCTGGAAGGTGGCGCCTTCCCAACTGTTCGTCGAATGGCAGTTCTGACAGGTGGTCGGGTAGCCCGCCGCCCGATGGTCGGGGTTGCGCGTCGCGTTGTACTCGTCCTGGTGGCACGACGAGCAGTCGGCCGGGGTGCCGGTGTAGCCCTGGGTGTGGCAGTCGGCGCAGGCGATCGTGCGGTGCGCGCCGGTCAGCGGGAAGCGCGAGGTCGCATGATCGAAGGCCGCCGGCTCCCAGGCGCGCATGTCGTGGCAGGCCTGGCAGACGGTGGGGAAGCCGGCGCTGGCGTGATTGGGATCACGCGCGGCGTTGTAGTCGGAGCGATGGCAGGCGTAGCAGTCGGCCGGGGTGCCGGTGTAGCCCTGGGTGTGGCAGTCGGCGCAGGCGATCGTGCGGTGCGCTCCGACCAGCGGGAAGCGCGAGGTCGAGTGGTCGAAGACCGCGCCGCTCCAGCTCGAAGTCGAGTGACAGCTCTGGCAGGTGGTCGAGAAGTTGCCCGCCACGTGGTTGGGGTCGCGCGCGCCCTCGTAGTCGGGACGATGGCAGGCGTAGCACTCGGCCTGCGTCCCGGTGTAGCCCTGCCGATGGCAATCCTCGCAGCCGAGCGCGCCGTGCGCACCGGTGAGCGGAAAGCGCGCCGTGTGCTGAAAGGTCGTGCGGTGCCAGTCGTCGGTGACCCCGATGTGACACTGGCGGCAGTCGGTCGAGAAGCCGTCGTGCGGCGGCGAGGTCGCCGCCTCGTAGGAGGCCCGATGGCAGGCATAGCAGTCGATCGGAGTGCGCGAGTACTCGGTCGGCGGCTGCCCGCCGTGACAGGCCTCGCAGTCGACCCGGGCGTGCGCCGCGAGCAGCGGGAAGATGGTCTGGTTGTGCGCGTGGTAGAGGTCGGCGCGCACGTCCCAGCGCCGCGTGTCGTGGCAGTTCGCGCAGACCGACCCGAGCTCGCCGGCATGGACGTCCTGATGGCAGTCCTGGCAGGCGGTGCCGACGTGCGCGAAGACCGGGCTGCGGTGGCACTCGGCGCAGGCCGCGACGGCGTGCATGCCGGCGAGCGGGAAGCCGGTCGCATCGTGACGGAAGGGGATGTCGCGTCCGACCTTCGTCCAGTCCTCGGTGGTGTGGCACTGGTCGCAGGCGACGGCCAGGTCGCCGTGTGGATTCTGTTGCGCGCCGAGCGGCCTGGCGCCGAGCGCGCCCCACAGCAGGCCGAGCGCCAGCATCGCCACCGCCGCGGTGCGCGGCTTGCCGGGTGGGGCGCCGGCGGAACGATCCTCGCCGCCGAAGGCGAGGCCGATGCCGCGCAGCAGGTCGAACGGCGGATCGCCGCCGATCAGCACGAAGACGTAGTCGTTCTCGAGGCGTTCGTTTCGCTCGCCGACGCGCAGATCCACGGTCCCCTCCTCGATCGACTCGACCGCGGACTCGAACACGGCGCGGATCTTGCCGCGCCGCATCAGTCCTTCGATCGCGTCCTGGTTCTTCTTCTTGATGCGGTAGAAGGAGTTCTTGCGGTAGGACAGGGTGACCCGGTTGCCGGCCTGCCGCGCGAGCCCGACCGCGGCCTCGATCGCGCTGTCGCCGCCGCCGACCACCAGGATGCGCTGACCGCGATAGGACTCGGCGTCGCGCAGCTGGTACATCACCTTGGAGCGCTCCTCGCCCGGCACGCCGAGCTTGCGCGGCGTGCCTCGCCGGCCGAGCGACAGGATGACGAACCGCGCGAGATGCGTCCCGCGGCGGGTGCGCACCGCGAAGACCTCGCCCTGGCGCTCGATGCCGACCATCCGCTCGCCGAAGCGGACCGCGAGCCCCTGCCGGGCGACCTCGCCCTGCAACAACTCGAGCAGCTCCTCCTTGGAATACTCCTCGCGCACCAGCGCGGCTCCGCCTGGGAGCCCCACCGGGCGGGTCAGCACCAGCTTGCGCCGCGGGAAGTGGAGGATGGTGCCGCCCAGGCCGTCGGACTGGTCCACCACCAGCGCGTCGAGTCCCTGCTCGCGCGCCGCCAGCGCGGCGGAGAGCCCGGCCGGTCCCGCGCCGACGATCACCAGGTCGTGCGTGCCAGGGGCCGTCGGCGCGGCATCGCGCCGCCGCCGCGCGGCGATCGTCGCGACGACACGGGTGCCCTGTTCGACCGCGTTGCGGATCAGCGCCATCCCGGTGAGCTCGCCGGCGACGAAGATCCCCGGCACGCTCGACTCGAAGTCCGGCGACAACACCGGCAGGTCCCGCCGCCCCTTGAGGTCGCCCAGGCCGATCTCGATCGCGGCCACCGGGCAGGCGTCGGCGCAGCGCCCGTGGCCCACGCAGCGCAAGCCGTTGATCACCACCGCCGTGCCGCCGACCACTCCGAGGACGTCCCCTTCGGGACAGGCGCGGACGCAGGCGCCGCAACCGATGCAGTCCTGCGGGTCGATGAACGGAAACTGCGCGACCGGCAGGTCGATGCCCAGCGCGCGCGCTTCCTGGAGCCTCGCCCGGTCGTGCCGCCGGGCGCGGCGGAAGGCGATCGCGTAGGGGAGCACGACGGCCAGGGCGACGAGAGCGGCGAGCGCCCAGACCGCCGTCGCGTCGAGCTCGAGCAAGGCGCTCATCCTCGGCTCCCGGGCGGCATGGACTGGCCGTGGCAGCCGGCGCACTCGACCGGCAGCGGCTTGAAGCGGATCACCTCGGTGTCGCCCTGGCGCTCGAGGCGATGGCAGGCGGCGCAGGGTAGACCGACGTGCCGGCCGTCGAGCGCGTAGCGGCTGTCGCGCTGGTGCGCGAAGCCGGGCGCGGGGCGGAAGGAGTCGGTCGCGTGACAGCGCTCGCAGGCGGTGATGCCGCCGATCGCCAGCTGCCCGGCGTGGATGTCACGGTGACAGCCGGCGCAGTCGAGCGGCCGTGGGGCCAGCGTGAGCTGGCCGTCGGCGGTGCGCGGATGGCAGGCGGCGCAGGCGGTCGTCACGTGGCGGCCGGCGAGCGGGTAACGCGTCGTCGCGTGATCGATCGTCACCTCCCGCCAGCTCGTCTCGCCGTGGCAGGCGGCACATCCCCGAGCCCCCGCGTAGCGATCGAGCGAAGCGGCGTGGGGGTCGCGGTGGCAGTCGCGGCAGGCGGTCGCGGCGAACCGGTACTGCCGGGTCGCAGGTTGCCCGGCGCGCCGGAAGGGCGCCGGCAGCGCCGTGCCGGCGACCTCCCGATGACAGGCGACGCAGGGGATCGCGAGGTGAGCCCCGGCGAGCGGGAAGCGGCTCGCGGCGTGTTCCTCGGCGCCGTAGCGCGCTGGCAGGAAGCTCTCGACGGTGTGGCAGTCGGCGCAGGCCGTTCGTCCCGGACGGGCCGAGATCGCCAGGAGCTGTCCGGCGTGCTCGTCGCGGTGGCAGGTCTCGCAGCGCTCGAAACCCGGAATCCGCAACTCGCGTCCGGCGGTGTGACAGCGCGCGCATTCGACGCTGCGGTGCCGGCCGCGCAGCGGATAGGCGGTCCGCTCGTGGTCGAGGCGTGGGTTCTGGCCGCTGCGGAAGGTGGCGGTGGTGTGGCAGCTCGCGCAGTCGGCGCCCAGCCTGCCGCGATGCACGTCGGCGTGACACTCGGCGCACCCGGGCAGGGCGCGGTCCTTGAACTGGGCGAGCAGCAGGGTCTTCGCGCCGGCGGCGGCGGCCGGCTGCTTGTGACAGGCGAGGCATGGGGTCTTGGCGTGGGCGCCGGCGAGCGCGTAACGGGTGCGCGCGTGATCGAAGCCGGCGGCCCCCTTCCAGGACTCCTGCGAGTGGCAGTCGCTGCAGGCCGCCGGGGCGAGGCTCCCCTGGTGCGGATCGGCGTGGCAGGCGGAGCAGGCCGTCGAGAGGCCGAGGAAGGTGCGCGCGGGGTCCCGCTTCGGCTCGACGGCGAGCGTCGCGCGGCTCACGAGCTCCGCCTTGTGGCAGGCGCGGCAGGCGGTGGTGGCGTGCTTGCCCACGAGCTGCCAGCCGGCCGTCGAGTGGTCGAAGGCCGCTTCGCCCGCGGGCCAACGCACCAGCGCGAAGTCGCGTCCGTTGTGGTCGGAGTGGCAGCGCTCGCAGCTCTGGTGGTCGGAGCGCGCATGCAGCCCGCGTCCAGCGGTGACGCGCTCGCCGAGCGCCCGATGGCAGTCTAAGCAGAGCGCGGCGTCGACGCCCTTGCCCGGACGATGGCAGGAGAGGCAGGCCCGGTTGCCCTCCAGCTCGGCGTGCGCCGCGGCGAGCGGCCCGGGGGAGATCTGCGCGGCGGCGGGCACCGCGGCGCCCGCGAGCGCGAGGAAGAGGCCCAGGAGCGCCGCGCCTCCTTTCAACGAGACCCCAGGGCGTAGCCGGTGGCGAAGGCGACGCCGATGTGGATCGCGGCAAAGAGGTACATCAGGATGGCGAACGGTTTGTGGAAGACGTGCCAGTAGTGGAAGAGCTCGTGCAGCCGGCGCCAGAGGTGCAGCCGGCGGTGCAGCAGGGCGCGCTGCCGGGCGAGTCGGAGCACCGTCTGCTCGCCGCGCCGGCCGAGCCCGGCCAGCTGGCGGCGCAGCGGGGCGAGCCGGCGCCGCACCCGCCACGGTTCGCTGACCAGCCGGGCGAGCGCGGCGAGGAGCGACTCGGCGTCCCGAGACTCCTCGCTCGGGGCGAGACGCGCGAGATCGGCCTCGCCGAGACTGAATTCCCGGCGCAGTCGCTCGACCAGCTCCCCCTCGAGGCGACGCGCCTCGGCCAGCGAGAGCTGGTCGCCGGCCGCGGTACGCGGAATCTGCGCGTAGAGGAAGCGACCGAGGATCCCCGAGGCGGCCACCGCGACCATCGACCAGAAAGCGATGGCGATGAGACCGTTCACCTTGAGCGCCGAGTGCAGGACGATGAGCGATGGACCGGCGATGCCGCACCAGATGTGGAAGTCGAGCCAGGCGCCGAGGGAGGCCCAGCGGCGCAGCAGCGGGAGGCGCTTGCGCAGGCTGTAGACCAGCATGGCGGTCATCAGGCTGGCGCCGGCGATGCCGTACACCCGGCCGGTCTCGCCGCCCGGCTTGAGCTGCCAGTGCAGCGGATGATGCGGCCGTTCGACGAGCGGCAGCCGGTAGTAGTCGCGCCCATGCCAGGCCGCCCAGCCGAAGGCGGCCAGAGTCAGCGTGTAGAGAGCGAAGAGCATGGCGCGTCGCATTCCGGTGGCAAGGCTCGCGCGAGTCTCGATCAGGCGCGGTGAACCAGGGGTGAACGGCGCTGGCGGACTGCGCCGCAACTTCGCGGTGGAAGTTTCCGCAGGCACGCGTCGCACGCCGGAGACGAGGCGCAACGGCGCCGCGGGCGGTCGGGGGCTGGGGCGTCCGGAGTCCACCGGGCGGGTCAGACAGCCGGCGGGGCGGTTCGGAACATAATCCCGCTCATGAGCGGAGCGTTCGGCCGGACCAACCGACTGGCGGGGGAGAGCTCGCCCTATCTGCGGCTGCACGCGCACAACCCGGTCGACTGGTATCCCTGGGGAGCGGAGGCGATCGAACGCGCCCGCCGCGAGGCGAAGCCGATCTTCCTCTCGGTCGGCTACTCGACCTGCTACTGGTGTCACGTCATGGAGCGCGAGTCGTTCTCCGACCCGGCGATCGCCGAGCAGCTCAACCGCGCTTTCGTCAGCGTCAAGGTCGATCGCGAGGAACGCCCGGAGATCGACGAGATCTACATGCTGGCCACCCAGTTGCTCACCGGCCAAGGCGGCTGGCCCAACTCCCTCTTCCTCACGCCGGAGCTGGTGCCGTTCTTCGCCGGCACCTACTTCCCGCCCGACGACCGCTGGGGGCGTCCGGGCTTCGCCAACGTGCTGCGTTCGATGGCGCACGCCTGGGGCGAGCGGCGCGACGAGGTCGAGTCGCAGGCGGCGGAGCTGGTGACCGCGATGCGCCGCCACCTGGCCGAGAGCGAGCCCTTCCTCGGGCCTCTGCCGGCCGGGGAGCCGGCCGAACGGGCGCTCGCTGCGTTGCGCTCGCGTTTCGATCCGAGCTGGGGTGGATTCGGCCAGGCCCCGAAGTTCCCTTCGCCGGCCAATCTCCTCCTGCTCGCCGAGCTCGCTCCCGAGCGGCCGGAAGCGGCGATGATGCTCCAGGCGACCCTCGATGCGATGGCGCGTGGCGGGCTGCAGGACCAGCTCGCCGGCGGCTTCCATCGCTACGCGACCGACCGCGAGTGGAAGGTGCCGCACTTCGAGAAGATGCTCTACGACAACGGGCTGCTGCTCGAGGTCTACGCTCGCGAGGCGGCCCGCACGGGGTCGGAGGACGCCCGGCGGGTGGCGCTGTGCACGGCGGCCTTCCTGGGGCAGGAGCTGACCGCTCCCGAGGGAGGGTTCTGGAGCGCCATCGACGCCGAGACCGGCGGCCACGAGGGCGCCTACTACGTCTGGACGCGGCAGGAGATCGCCGGGGCGATCGGCGAGGAGGGCGCGGCCTTCCTCGCCCCGATCCTGGGTTTTCTCGATGCGCCCTTCTTCGAGGGCGATCGCTTCGTGCTCCACCTGCCGCGTCCGCTCGACGTGCAGGCGCGCGAACGGCGGATGAGCCGGGAGGAGCTGCTCGGCGAGCTCGAGCCGCTGGTCGCCGAGCTGCTCGCGGCGCGGGGCGGGCGCGAGCGACCGGCGACCGACGACAAGGTGCTCGCCGATTGGAACGGCACGGCGATCGCCGGGCTCGCGATCGGCGGCGCCGTGCTCGGCGAGCCGGCGCTGCTCGCCCAGGCGGTGCGCGCCGCCGAGTTCGTCCTGGCGGCGCTGCGCGCCGGCGACGGCACGCTCTGTCACGTCTGGCGGGCGGGCCGCGCCTCGATTCCCGCCTTCCTCTCCGACTACGTCTTCCTGGTGCGCGCGCTGTTGCGCCTCCACGAGGCGACCGGCGAGCGCCGCTGGCTGGACGAGGCGCTGCGCCTGGTCGGCGAGCAGGAGCGCCGCCTCGGCTCGCCAGCCGGGGGCTACTTCAACGCCGCGCCGGCGGACGACCTGCTGTTCCGGCCGAAGGAGCTCTTCGACGGCGCCCTGCCGGCCGCCAACGGGATCGCGGCGCTCAACTGGCTCGACCTCGCGAGAGCCACCGACTCGCCGCGCTATCTCGAGGCGGCGGAGCGGACGCTGCGCGCTTTCGCGCCGCTCGTCGACCACCACGCGGACGGCGCCAAGACGCTGGCGATCGCGCTGCGCCGGTACGCCGCGGCGCTCGCCGCCGCGGGGGGCGCCGCGTCTCGAGGCGGGGCGGCGGCGCGGAACGGCGCGGGCGTCGCCACCGTGGAGCCGGCCCGGACGGCCCTCGCGGCCTCGCGGATGCTGCAGGCCGAGGCCCGCGGCGCGGTGGAGGTCACGCTGCGGGTCGACGAGGCGGAGCAGGGCGGATGGCGGCGTTGGGTGCTGGCGATCGCCGTGCAGCCGGGTTGGCACCTGGGGGAAGAAGAGGGAGCGCTGCGTCTCGCGGCCGAGGGCCTCGAGCTCCGCGATCCGTCGCCGCAGCCACGAGTCGGGCGCGGGACCGACGTGGCGTCCGCGCAGCCGTCCCTCCAGGGGACGATCGAGCTCTCCGGCGGCGCGCGAGCGACTGGCGAGGCCGGCACGCCCAAGCTCCTGCTGACCTATCAGGCGTGCGACGCGCGGCGCTGCCTGGCCCCGGTCACGCTGGAGATCGCGTGGCCGCGCTGAGCCGGCGCGAAACCGGGTCGGCGGAGCGGCATCCGAGACGAAACGGGGGAACTGTCACGTCATGACCTGGGATCGTTGGGCCGAGCTCCTGGTGACCGGCGCCGGCCTCTATGGCGCGCTCGGACTGCTGTTCGCGGTGCCGTTCGTGGCGCGCGGCATCGAGCGCGTCGATCCGGCGGCCGCCGGCGCGTCGTGGGGCTTCCGGCTCATCGTCCTGCCCGGCGTCGTGGCGCTCTGGCCGCTGCTCGCCCGACGCTGGCTCGCGGGCGGGCGGGCGCCGGCCGAGCGCAACGCGCATCGCCGCGCCGCCGGAGGCGGCGCGTGATCCGTTCCTTGCGCCGCACCCATCGCTGGGTCTGGATGGCCCTGCTCCTGTTGCTGCCCTGCCTGATCGCGGCGGCGCTGGCGGCGCGACGAGTTGTCGAGCCGCAACCGCTTCCCCCGGAGCTCGCACCCCTGGCGCGCCCCGCCGAGGGCACGGGACGATGAGCGCCGGTTACGTCGCCGTCGGCTGGTCGCCCGGCAAGCGGCGCTACGACGCGCTGGTCGCCGGCTGCTGCGCGCTCTATCTCGCGACGTTCGCCGTCGCGTCGCTCGTGTTGCGCCCCGAGATCACCGCCGAGACGCTGCTGCTGCGCGCCTTCGGCACGCTCGCCCTGCTGCTGCTCCACGTCGTCCTCGCGATCGGTCCGCTGGCGCGCCTCGACCGGCGCTTCCTGCCCCTGCTCTGGAACCGCCGCCACCTCGGGGTCGTGACCTTCCTCGCGGGGCTGGCCCATGGTGGGCTCGCCATCGTGCAGTTCCACGCCCTGGGCGACCGCTCGCCGCTGGTCAGCGTGCTGACCAGCAACCGGCGTTTCGGCAGCGTCGCCGACTTTCCTTTCCAGCAGCTGGGGCTCGCGGCGCTCGTCATCCTCTTCCTGATGGCCGCGACGAGCCACGACTTCTGGCTCGCCAACCTGAGCGCGCCGGTCTGGAAACGGCTGCACTTCGGCGCCTACCTCGCGTACGCGTTGCTGGTGGGGCACGTGGCGCTCGGCGCCCTGCAGGACGAGCGCGCGCTGGCGCCGGCGGCGTTGCTCGCCGCGGGCGTCGCCTGCCTGGTCACCCTGCACCTGGCGGCGGGGCTACGCGGACGGGCGCTCGACCGGGAGCTGGGAGCGGCCGCCGCGCAGGGTTTCGTCGCCGCCTGCCGGGCCGACGAGATCCCGGAGAAGCGGGCCAAGATCGTGACCCTCGCGGGCGAGCGGGTGGCGATCTTCCGCTACGACGGGAAGATCTCGGCGGTCTCGAACGTCTGCCAGCACCAGAACGGTCCGCTCGGCGAGGGACGGATCCTGGACGGCTGCATCACCTGCCCGTGGCACGGCTTCCAGTACCTCCCTTCGACCGGCGCTTCCCCGCCCCCCTTTCACGAGCGGGTCCCGACCTTTCGCGTCCAGGTCGTCGCCGGCAGCGTGCTGGTCGACCCGCGGCCACTGCCGCCGGGCACCTTCGTCGAGCCGGCGAGCTGCACGGCGGACGCGGCCGCCTCCCACCCGGCCGCAGTCCTCCGCGACGACGGCGGCGAGTTCTTCGTCGGCTACCTCCCCGTGCCGGCCGGAATCGGCCGTTTCCTGCGCCGCGTCGCGCTCGGTGCGCCGCTGGGTGGCGCCTTCGTCGCGGCGGTCCTCGCGTCGGCGCAGGCGCCGCTCGGCGCCGGGCACTATGCGTGGAGCGAATCCGAGCGCTGCGGCGGGATCGTGGCGGCCGCGCCGGTGGCGGGTCTGTGGAGCGCGGGGGCCGGCGAGAGCTGGCGCTTCCTTCCCCTGGTGGGAACCGGCAAGCAGGGCGTGGCGGACGACGTCCTCGCGGCCACTGGGCGCGCGGTCGAGCTCCTCGGGAAACGCATCGAACGGCACGGCCTGACCATGCTCGAGGTCGGCGACGCTCCAGTTCCGGCCACGCCATCGCGCGCCGGGGCGCCGCCGGTCCCCGAGCGGCTCGGCCGCTTCCGGCTGCGCGGCGAGATCGTCGACAGCAAGTGCTATCTCGGCGTCATGAAGCCGGGCTCGGGCAAGGCGCACCGCGACTGTGCCGTGCGCTGCATCTCGGGCGGCGCCCCGGCGATGTTGCGCGTGCTCGATCCGGAGGGCCGGGTGCTGCTGCTCTTCCTCGCCGCGACCGACGGTCGGCCGCTGGGGCGCGAGCTGCTCGACCGCGTCGCCGAGCCCGTCGAGGCCGCGGGCGAGGTCTCGCGCGTCGGCGACTGGCTGGTGATGCTCCTCGAACCCTCGGCCGTCCAGAGGGTCGCTCCTCGGTGAGACTCCCGCTGCGCGCTGGCGTCCGGTTGGCCGCGGCCGCTCCCGTGACCCTGGCGGCCTATCTCGCGGCGCTCTTCGGCTGGCCGCTCGGCTGGTGCGGCGAGCGTTGGCGGGTGCGCTGGCAGGGACGGGTCTTCCAGCTCTGGTCGCGCCTCCTCTGCCGGATCTTCAGCGTGCGCGTGACGGTGGCGGGACGGGCGCCGCGGCCACCCTTCATCCTGGTGGCGAACCACCTGAGCTACCTCGACATCATCGTGCTCGGTACCGAAGTGCCCTGCGTCTTCGTGGCCAAGTCGGAGATCGACGCTTGGCCGATCTTCGGCGCGCTCTGCCGGTCGGTCGGCACCATCTTCATCGAGCGGCGGGCGAAGCGACGTCTGCCGGAGATCCTCGGGCGGGTCGAGTCCTCGCTCGCCGCCGGACAGGGCGTGGTGATCTTTCCCGAGGGGACGTCGAGCGCCGGCGATCTCGTCCTGCCGTTCCGTTCGCCGCTGCTCGATCTGCCGGCGCGCCTGGCCTACCCGGTGCACCACGCGACGCTGGGCTATCGCTCGCCCGACCCCGCCTCGCCGACCCACCTCTCGGTGACCTGGTGGGGCGACATGCCGCTCGGTCCACATCTGCGCGCCCTGCTCGACCTCCCTTGGGTGGAAGCGCGCCTGGCCTTCGGCGCCGAGGCGATCCAGGACGGCGACCGCAAGCGGCTCGCCGGGGCACTGCACGCCGCAGTGCGTGGCGAGTTCGCGCCGATGGTCGAGAGCGCCGAAGTGGAACGGCTGCTCCGGCTCAAGCAGGAGGATCCCGCCGCGCTGCCGCCGGTGCTGCGCGGCAAGGGCGAGCGCTGAGGCGGATCCGCCGTTGCCCCGCGTTCGGATTCAGTCTTCTTCGAGCCGCTCGCTCCGGCGCCGCGGCCGGTCGCTCGCTTCACCCGCCAGGGAGGCGGCTCGCGCCACGAGGTCGGCGAGACTCCGCACGTCGGAGTCTCGCGCGTCGTCCTCGGCGAGCGCCTCGGCGAGCCTCGTGAGCTCGCGCCAGGGGATTTCCCGGCCGGCAGGGGTCCCCGCGAGCCGCTCGGCGAACAGGCCGGCCAGGGCGGCCACCCGCAGGTCGCGGCTGGCGCGCCCGAGGTCGCGCCCGAGCTCCCGCACCCTCAGATCCTGCGCGAGCTCGCGCACCTCGCGGCTGTCGACGCTCTTCCAGCGCAGCCGCAGCGTCGCCACCCGATCGCTGCCGCGTGCCTCGCGGCGCAGCCGCACTTCGTAGAGCGCGGTCGCGCTCTCGCCGGCGCCGACCTCGCCGGCGTCGATCCGGTCGGCGCGGAAGTCGCGATCGGCCACTGCCCGGTTCGCGTAGCCGAGCAGCCGCCAGCGCTCGACCGTCCCGGGATCGAACTCGACCTGCACCTTGGCGTCCTCGGCGACGGTCTGCAGCGTTCCGGTCAGCTTCTCGACGAAGATCTCGCGCGCCTGCTCGAGCCGGTCGACGTAGTGATAGGTGCCGTCTCCCTGGTCCGCCAGCTGCTCCATCAGGGCGTCGTTGTAGTTGCCCATGCCGAAGCCGACCGTGGTGAGCTGGATGCCACGCCGCGCCTCCTCGCCGATCCGCGCCAGGATCGACTCCGGGCCGGTGGCGCCGACGTTGGCGACGCCGTCCGAGCAGAGGATCACCCGGTTGATCTCCCCCTTCACCCACGCTTCGTCGGCGAGGTCGTAGCCCAGGCGGAGCCCCTCCTCGGCGTTGGTCGAGCCTTCGGGAACGAGCCGCGCGATCGCCTCGCGAATCGCCTCGAGTTCGTGGGTGGGATGGAGCAGGACGCGGCCGGTCGTGCCGTAGACCACCAGGCCGACCCGGTCCGCCGCGTCGAGCTCGTCGAGCAGCAGGCCCAGGGCGCGCTTCACCAGACCGAGGCGGTTGTCGCGATCCATCGAGCCCGAGACGTCGATGACGAAAGTGAGGTTCGCCGGCTTGCGTTCGGCGCGCGCGACGTCGCGCGCCCGCACCGTGAAGCGCAGGAGCTTGTGGTCCGGCTCCTCGGGGTAGGGCGAGGCCGCGCCGTCGGCGACCAGCGCGAAGTCGCCACGCGCCGGAGGCGGCTCGCGGTAGGTCATCGCGTTGACGAACTCCTCGATCCGGATCGCTTCGGGCGGTGGCAGCGTGCCGCGCTCGAGGTAGGCGCGCGCCAGGGTGAAGGAGCCGGTGTCGACGTCGAGCGCGAAGGTCGAGAGCGCGTCGTCGGCGGTGCGCACGAACGGGCTGGCCGGTGTCGGCCGGAAGATCATGGTGTCGGGTGGAGCGGAGTCCACACTCACCGGCGGGCGGGCGCCGCGGCGCTCCTCGCCCTTGGATCGGCGATCGACCTCCGCGAGTGAGCCGATTCGGGAGCTGCCTCCCTGCTTCGCCGGCTGGTCGGCGGAGGGCTCCTCGTTGACGCGCTGGCGCGCCGGAGACTCGCCCTCGGAGAGCTGGGCGACGGCGGCGGGCGCCGGCGCGAGGGCTTCGGCCGCCGGCGGAAGGCCGACGAGTGACTCCTCCGACGAAGCTCCCTCCGGAACGCGAACCCGCTCGGGCGAGGCAGCAGCTTCGGCGAGCTCGTCGCCTGCCGCTTGCCGCGCGCCGAGGGTGCTCTCGCGAGCCTCCATCGGGGGGCTCTTCGGTGAAGGGGTGACGACCTGGTGGGCTGCCTGCTGCTTGTCGAGTGCCTCGGCCGGCAGCGGGGCGCGACCTGCGCCCTGCGTCGAAGGGGAGTCGTCTGCGGCGCGGAGCGTCGCCGTCGCGTCCTGGCGCTGCTGGTCGCGCTCGGTCGCGGATCGGCCTGCCGCTGCAGGCGCGGCCGTGACGACCCGCTCGCCCAGCTGCATCGTCTGCCAGGCGACGGTGCCGGCAAGAGCGACCAGGGCGAGGCCGGCGGCGACCCGGAGTCCAGGGCGGCGGTGCCAGGCGCGGCGGCCGCCTGGCGGGGGCAGGGGAGCCGCGGGAGTCGACGCCGCGGCCGACGGGCGTGCGAGGTCGGCCGGGATGTCGGCGCGCAGGCGGTCGAGCAGGTCGACCGGGGGCGGAGGCGTGGGCAGGCCGCGCAGCTCCTCTTCGAGCGCGCGGCGGAGCTTGCGGTTGAGGCGGGTCATCGGAGTCTCTCCTCGAGCGACGCGGCGAGCAGGCGAAACGCCTTCGCCAGACGCTTGCGCACTGCCACCGGGGTGATCCCCTCGGCGTGCGCGATCTCGGCGACCGGAATCTCGGACCAGTAGTGAGCGGTGACGGCGGAGCGGAGCGGCTCCGGAAGCGCGGTGACGGCGCGGCGCAGCCGCCCGGCGCGCTCGGCGGCGGCGGTGTCGGCCTCCGGACCCGGCGCCGGATCGGGGGGATCGGGGGCTGGCTCGTCGGGCGCCGGGTTAGGGACGACCAGGCGGAGCTGGCCCCGGCGGGAGTTGAGATAGGTGGTGAACGCGATGCGATGCAGCCAGGTCGCCACCCGGGCCTCGCCGCGAAAACCGGGCAGCGCCGCCCAGGCCTTGCGGTAGGTCTCCTGGGTGAGATCGGCGGCGCGATCGGGATCGCCGGTGAGGCGGCAGAGCAGCCCGTAGACCCGGGTGTAGGTCGCTTCGGCCAGACGCTCGGCCGCGGCGCGGTCGCCGCCCCGGGCGCGACGCAACAGCTCTTCGGGAGTGCCCGGTGCCCCCGGGTCGGGGAGGGTCTCACCTCGCTCAGCCATCGCGGCTCCTCGCGGGTTCGCGCGCTTCATGCTCCCTTAGACCCGGGCCTCCACCTTCAGGCAACCGGATGCGCCGGGGAACCCTCCCGCGCGGCTTCAGCGCTTCGTGCGGCGCGCGGGCTTTGCCGCGAGGTACTTCCAGTTGCGCGGCTTGCCTTCGGCGAGCCACTCCAGGGTGGTGGCGAGACGCCGGGTGCGGGTCGGGGCGGTCTTCGCTTCGGTGATCCACTCGAGGTACTCGCGCTGCTGACTCGGGGAAAGGGCGGCGAAGGTCCGGCGCGCCTTGGCGTTCTTGGCCAGCCCCGCCTTGAGATCGTCGGGCACCGGGATCGGCTTCTTCGGGTGCTTGAGCTTCGGTTTCAGCTTGACGCCGCTCTCGTTGAGCTGCGCCGCGGCGTGCACGTAGGCGAGGATCTCCTCGTCGGGCGGCAGGTCGGCGAGCGAGCCGAGCCGTCCGAACTGACCCATCGCCTCCCGCTCCTTGCCGGTGCGGAAGATCAGCGAGCCCTTCCAGAAGCCGAAGGTCGCGTGGCGCTTGAACGCGGCCATGCCGGCGAAGATCCCCCGGTAGTCGAAGTGGGGTGAGCTCCACTTGATGGTCTCCACCACCTCGGGACAGCCCTGGTGCACGAGCTCCCGCAGGCGGCGGAGGATCGGCTGCGCGAACGGCGCGGCCTTCGCGATGTAGGCATCGATTCTCGGATCGCGACGTCCCATGCTGTCCTCCTCGGTGTTCAGTCCTCGGCGCGGCGCAACGGGCCATAGGCCTTGCGGCCGCCGCGCTCGAGCCGGCGATCTTCGACCTTCGAATCCAGCAACAGCCGGGCCATGTCGACCGCCCGCGCCGCGAGCTCGTGGGCGGCTTCGTGCAACGCGACGGAGCCGCGCACCTGGGCGATGTTGCGCTCCATGTCCTCCGCGTCCCAGCCGCGCGAGTGCGCGATGTAAGGGTACTGCGGAAAGACGCAACCGATCTCGGCGAAGAAGCCGAGCATCTGTCCGGCGACCGCTTGGACGTTGTCCTGTCCACCGGTCACGATGAACCCCGCCACCTTGTTCTTGAGCAGGATCCGGTTGGACAGGGTGATCTGGTTCTGGATGCAGTTCATCCGCTCGACCATCTTGTAGTAGAGCGCCGAGGCGGCGCCCCAGCGGATCGGCGTCGCCACCAGGATGACATCGGCCCAGTGGACGAGGGCCTCGTAGACCCGGTCGAGCTGATCGTGCGGGTCCATCTGGGTGATCGAGCAGGGCCAGGTGCAGGCCCGCGCGCTCTTCGAGTAGTAGCCCTCGCAAGAGCGGAAGGCGAGCTCGTTGAGCTTGATCGACCGGCTCTCGCAGCCGAGCTCCTCGCCGCAGTGTCCGAGTGCCGCGGCGAGCAGCTCGTCGGAGGTCGAGAAGCGGGGCAGGTCGCGGTTCATCACGGTGGTCGAGATCCCGACCACCCGAATCGGCCCGGGCGCCCGCTCGGGGCTGCGGGCGAGCGGGTGGGGAGCGTGCGGCTTCTTGTTTCGCTTGCTCACCGGCTCGGCCGAGACCAGCACTCGGCCCGCCTCCATTCGCACCGCGTGCCGGGGAACCCGGTCGTCCTCGAAACCGGGCTCTCCCTCGCCGGTCTCCCAGTGGAACTTCCAGCCATGCCAGGGGCAGACGACGTAGTCCCCCGCGCAGTGGCCTTCGCCCAGCGGGCCGCCGGAGTGGTTGCAGATGCCCGAGATGGCGCCGAAGCGCCCCGCCTTGAAAGTCAGCGCCACGCGGGTGCGTCCGACCAGGACCTGCTGCAGCGGTCGCACGGCGAGCTCTTCGGCGCTTCCGACGTCGACCCAGCCCGCTTCGGCCATGAACGCCTCCTTTCGCTCGAAACCCGGTTCGATGATGCCAAACGCCGTCGGGTTTCTCCACTTGCCGCCGGGTGGCGGCGGGAAGGTCGTTGACCGCTTCGTCACCTGCGAGTCGAGGCGCCGCCACTTCCGCTGCCGCGGGCCGGGCTAGAATTTCCTGCCATGACGCTGCCCGCCCAACAGCCCCTGCCCGCGCTGCTGGAGAGCCATCCGGAGCTCGCCGGTTACCCGCCGTCCGCCGACGCCCTGCCCGGCTCGGAGCTCGTCGAAGGCAACTACGCCGTGCGCTACGCGCGCGGAGCGGCGGAGCTCGACGAGCTCGCGCGCCTGCGCTTCCGGGTGTTCAACCTCGAGCTGAACGAGGGCCTCGACGAGTCCTATCTGACCGGGCGCGACCTCGACGAATACGACGCGCAGTGCCACCACCTGATCGTGCTCCACCGGCCGAGCGGCGCGATCATCGGCACGTACCGGATCCAGACCGCCGCCATGGCCGAGGCGCGGCGCGGGTTCTACACCGCGAGCGAGTTCGATCTCTCCCGACTGCCGCGCACCCTGCTCGACCAGGCGGTCGAGGTCGGGCGCGCCTGCATCGCGCGCGAGCACCGCCTGAAGCCGGTGCTCTTCCTGCTCTGGAAGGGCCTGGCGGTCTACATGGAGCACAACCGCAAGCGCTGGCTGTTCGGTCCCTGCTCGCTCACCAGCCAGGACCCTTGGGACGGTAAGCGGGCGCTCGACGAGCTCGCGCGACGTGGCCGGCTCGATGGCGAGCACCGGGTGACCGCGCAGCCCGGCTTCGAGTGCGTCTGGCAGGGCGAGGATCCGGAGCCGGATCGGGAGCCGCTCGAGCTGCCGCCGCTCTTCGAGATCTACCTGCGCTATGCCGGAAGGGTCTGCGGGCCGCCGGTGATCGACCGGCGCTTCAAGACGATCGACTTCTTCGTG
>CAYZWR010000017.1:0-38911 GCA_964481735.1 uncultured Thermoanaerobaculia bacterium | reverse complement strand
CGGCGCGCTGACCCGGCGCAGCGGCATCGCCATCTTCCTGTCGATCGAGCTGATGTTGAACGCCGCCAACCTCACGCTGGTGGCCTATTCCCGCATCCTCGGCGATCTCGCCGGCCAGATGGTCGTGTTCTTCGCACTGGCCGTCGCCGCCGCCGAGGCGGCGGTCGGCCTGGCGCTCTTCATCGCCATCTTCCGGCTGCGCCGGACGATCGACGTCAACCGCCTCAACCTGATGCGCTGGTAGCCCGATGAGAGCCCTCGACTACCTCTGGCTGGTTCCCCTGCTGCCCTTCCTCGGCGCGGCGCTCAACGGCATCGCGGTGCGCGACCGGCAGAAGTCCCTGGTCACGGCGATCGGCGTCGGCATTCCCGGGATCTCCCTCGCCATCGCGCTCGCCTGCCTCTGGGAGTTCGTCGCGCACTCCGGTCACGAGGCCTACGAGCAGGTGCTCTACGCCTGGACGGTGGGCGACCTCCAGCTGGACGTCGCCTTCCTGCTCGATCCGCTCTCCGCGGCGATGCTCTTCGTGGTCACCTTCGTGGGCTTCTGGATCCACGTCTATTCGGTCGGCTACATGGGCCACGAAGAGGGTTATCGGCGCTATTTCGCCTATCTCAATCTCTTCATGGGCGCCATGCTCCTGTTGGTGCTCGGCAACAACTACCTGGTGATGTTCGTCGGCTGGGAGGGCGTCGGCCTCTGCTCCTACCTGCTGATCGGCTTCTACTACGACCAGGAGTTCCCGCCGTTCGCGGGTCGCAAGGCGTTCATCGTCAACCGGATCGGCGACTTCGCCTTCCTGGTCGGGTTGTTCGCGCTGTTCGCCTCCTTCGGCACGCTCAACTACCGCGAGCTCGAACAGGCCATCCTCGCCAACCTCGACCTCGCCCGCGCGCCCTACGCGCTCGGCCTGTCGCTCGCCGGCTTCGTCGCCCTCTGTCTCTTCGTCGGCGCGATGGGCAAGAGCGCGCAGATCCCGCTCTATGTCTGGTTGCCCGACGCCATGGCGGGCCCGACCCCGGTGTCGGCGCTGATCCATGCCGCCACCATGGTGACCGCCGGTGTCTACATGGTGGCGCGCACGAACCTGGTCTATCAGCTCGCTCCCGACATCTCCACTTTCGTCGCCGTGATCGGCGCGGCCACGGCGATCTTCGCCGCCTCGATCGGCCTGGCGCAGAACGACATCAAGAAGGTCCTCGCCTACTCCACCGTTTCCCAGCTGGGCTACATGTTCCTGGCGGCGGGAGTCGGCGCCTACGTCGCGGCGATCTTCCATCTGGTGACCCACGCCTTCTTCAAGGCCCTCCTCTTCCTCGGCTCGGGCTCGGTGATCCACGCCATGGGCGGCGAGCAGGACATGCAGAAGATGGGCGGCCTGAGGACCAAGCTGCCCTGGACCTACGGCACTTTCCTCATCGGCACCCTGGCGATCGCCGGCGTGCCCCTCCTCGCCGGGTTCTTCAGCAAGGACGCCATCCTCGGATCGGCGTTCGGCGCCTCGCCGGTGCTCTGGGGGATCGGCCTGCTGACCGCAGGTCTGACCGCGTTCTATATGTGGCGCGCCGTGAGCCTGACCTTCCACGGCGAGTTCCGCGGCACCCACGAGCAGGAGCACCACCTCCACGAGTCGCCGCGAGTGATGACACTGCCGCTCGTGGTCCTGGCCGTCGGCGCGGCCCTCGCGGGCTACGCCGGGAAGATCCCCTTCACCCACTACGACTGGTTCGGGCACTTCCTCTCCCGGGTCGTCGTCGAGGTCCCCGGCCTCGAGAAGCACGCCGAGCATCACTCGCTGAACCTCGAGCTCGCGCTCGTCGGTGCGTCGATCGCCGCCGCCGGCCTCGGCCTCTTCCTCGCTTGGAAGCGCTATGGCGGCGGCCAGGGCACGGCCGCGGACGAGTCCTTCGCCCGCACCGCCCCGACCGCCCAGCGCCTGCTCGCCAACAAGTACTACGTCGACGAGATCTACGACCGCTTCGTCGTCCGGCCCTCCCGCCGGCTGGCGCGGTTCTGCTGGAAGGTGGTCGACTCGATCCTGATCGACGGCGGCCTCCACGTGGGAGCCTTCGTCACCGAGTTGATCGGCGACCTCGGCCGGTTCACGACCACCGGCAACGTCCGGCAGTACGCGCTCTACTTCTTCGCCGGCGTGCTGATTCTCTTCTGGTGGATGATCCTCTGATGCAGCCCGGATTCCTCGACCTGCTCGTCGGCGACACGGTCACCCGCCTGGTCTTCTTCCCGACAGTCGCCGCGCTCGGACTCCTCTTCTTGACCCGCGCCAGCCAGGCGACGATCAAGATCTACGCCCTCGTCGCCTCGCTCGTCGAGCTCGGGCTGATGGGACAGTTCGTGCTCACCCACGTTCAGGCCTCCGCGATGCTGGTTCGCGATCCGGTGCTCTCCTGGATCGAGCTG
The DNA here is from genome assembly GCA_964481735.1 of uncultured Thermoanaerobaculia bacterium. Lineage (GTDB taxonomy): Bacteria > Acidobacteriota > Thermoanaerobaculia > Multivoradales > JAGPDF01 > JAGPDF01. The sequence goes on along the minus strand of CAYZWR010000017.1, from coordinate 36,489 downwards.
CCGGCGCTGCGTATCGTCTACGAGGTCGGCATGGACGGCATCGCGCTCCCCCTCGTCCTGCTGACCGGCCTTCTCCTGCCCGTCGTCCTGCTCGGCTCGTGGAAGGGGATCGACAAGCACTGGATCGGCTTCGCCGGCTCCCTGTTCCTGCTCACCACCGGCATCCTGGGCGCGCTCGTCGCGCTCGACCTGTTCGTCTTCTACGTGTTCTGGGAGCTGATGCTGATCCCGATGTACCTGATCATCGGGATCTGGGGCGGCGAGCGGCGGATCTACGCCGCGGTGAAGTTCTTCCTCTTCACCATGGCCGGCAGCCTCTTCATGCTGATCGCGATCCTCTGGATGGCCTGGTCGCACGCGCAGGTCGCCGGGATCTGGAGCTTCCGCTACGAGGACCTGCTGCGGCTCGACTTCCCGATGCACCAGCAGGTCTGGCTGTTCGTCGCCTTCGCGCTCGCCTTCGCCATCAAGGTCCCGATGTTCCCGCTGCACACCTGGTTGCCCGACGCCCACGTCGAGGCGCCCACCGGCGGCTCGGTCATCCTCGCCGGGATCCTGCTCAAGCTAGGCACGTACGGCTTCCTGCGCTTCGCGCTCCCCTTCTTCCCTCAAGCCAGCCGTGAGCTCGCTCCCTGGCTGGTCGGGCTCGCGCTGGTGGGCATCATCTACGGCGCGCTGGTCGCCTGGGCTCAGGTCGACATGAAGAAGCTGGTGGCCTACTCCTCGATCGCCCACCTCGGCTTCGTCATGCTCGGTCTGTTCGCCTTCGATCTGCTCGCCTGGCAGGGAGCGCTGATCCAGATGGTCAATCACGGCCTGTCGACGGGCGCCCTGTTCCTGCTCGTCGGAATGCTCTACGACCGGCGCCACACCAAGAAGTTCGAGGAGTTCGGCGGGCTCGCGAAAGTCGTCCCCTGGTTCGCTTTCTTCCTCGTCTTCTCGACCCTCGCCTCGGTCGGACTCCCGGCCCTCAACGGCTTCGTCGGCGAGTTCCTGATCCTGCTCGGCACCTACCGCGGCGGGTTGCACTGGCAGGCCGCAGTGGGCGCGTTCGGCGTGATCTGGGCTGCCGTCTACCTCCTCAAGATGCTGCAGGAGACGATCTGGGGTCCGATCACCAAGGACGAGAACCGCGGGCTCAAGGACTTGAACCTCCGCGAAGTCCTCGCTCTGCTCCCGCTCTGCGTCTTCATGCTCTGGATCGGCGTGGCGCCGAAGAGCTTCCTCGAGCCCAGCCGACCGGCGCTCACCACCGTGCTGGAGAACTACCGCGCCCGGATGTCGGAATCTCCACCCGACCGCCTCCGGCTCAACCCGCCGAGCCCCGCCAGCGCGACCACCTTCGTCGCGGGCGGCGGCGCGATCGCTCCTCGGACCACGCCATGAACGAGCTCATCATCAGCTCCGCCGCCAGCTGGGCGGCGCTGCGGCCCGAGATCACGCTCACCGCCGCCGGCTCGCTGATCCTCCTGCTGGAGGCCTTCGCACCGCGCCTACGCCGCGCTTTTCTCTGGCTCTCGGTGGCCGCCGTCGGCCTGACGTCGCTGCAGATCGTAAGCCAGACGCCGGGCCTCTACTTCGGTGGCCTGATCGAGGCGACACCCCTCACTGGCGCCTTCTCTCAGGCGATCCTGCTCGCGACCGTCCTCGGGCTGCTCGCGGCGCAGGGTTACCTGCGTCGCGAGCACCTGCTCACCGGGGAGTATCCCGCGCTGCTGCTCTGGTGCGCCGCCGGCCTCCTGCTCCTCGTGCGCGGCATCGAGCTGCTCTCGATCTTCGTGGCGCTCGAGCTCCTCTCGGTCGCGCTCTACGGTCTCGCCGCCTACCATCGTCGCGAGGCCCTGTCGGCCGAGGCGGCCATCAAGTACTTCCTGATGGGCGCCCTGGTGAGCTCGTTCATCCTCTACGGAACGGCGCTGGTCTACGGCGAGACCGGATCCACCCGGATCTCCGGCATCGCCGAGGCGCTCGCTCGCGGCAGCGGCTCGCCGGGGCTCGTGCTCCTCGGCTTCCTGCTGTTGATCTGCGGTTTCGGCTTCAAGCTCGGTCTGGTGCCGTTTCACGCTTGGGCGCCCGACGTCTATCAGGGGGCACCGTCGCCCTTCGTGGCCTTCCTCTCGGTCGCTCCGAAGGCGGCGAGCGCCGTGGTGCTGGCGCGCCTCGTCACCCTGGCCGCCGAGGCGCCGACCGCCGGCGACTGGTCGGCGCTCGTCTCGGTGCTGGCCGTCGCCTCGATGCTGGTCGGCAATCTCTTTGCCCTGGTGCAGCGCGACATCAAGCGCATGCTGGCCTACTCGGGCATCGCGCACATGGGCTATCTGCTCATCCCCCTGGCGTCGCCCGGCCCCGAGGTGTGGCAGCCGATCCTGGTCTACCTGGTGTCCTACGCCCTGATGAACGGCGGCGCCTTCGTTCTCGTCTCGATGCTCTACGCCAAGCCGGGCGAGCAGCACCAGATCGTGACGCTCTCCGGCTGGGGCTACCGCTTCCCCGTCGCCGCCGCCTGCCTGACGGTCTGCATGCTCTCTTTGGGCGGAATCCCGCCGACCGCGGGATTCCTCGCCAAGTACCTGGTCTTCCTGCACGCCATTCAGCACGGCAACCTGGCGCTGGCGCTGGTCGGCGTGGTCGCCAGCCTGATCGGCATCGTGTTCTATCTCCGGGTCGTCTACATGCTGTACATGCGCGACGAGATCGCCGCGCCGTCGGGCCTCGCGCTCGACTGGTCCGGCCGGCTCGCCGCCGCTCTCGCGGCCGCCGCCACGCTGATCCTCGGTGTCCTTCCCGGCCCCTTCCTGAGCTGGGTTCAACAGGCTGTCGCCGGCCTCTGAGCTCACCGACCCGCGTGGCCCCACCGAGCCACCCCCCTCGCCCGCTGTCGCCGAAGTCGCGTCCGTTCCGCGTTCCCGACGCGTCGCGCAGCACGGTCTCTCATCTCACGGTCAACCGCCTCTCGCTCTACCTGCGCTCGCTGCGCCAACTGCTGGCCGATCGGGTCGAGCGTGTCTCCTCCGACTCGCTCGCCAGGATCTGCCACCTCTCGGCGGCCCAGGTGCGCAAGGACCTGGCCCAGTTCGGCGAGTTCGGCGTGCGCGGCGTGGGTTACGACGTGGCGCGCCTGGAGCTTCAACTGCGCGGCGTCCTCCGGCTGGATCGCGTACACAGCGTGGTGATCTTCGGCATGGGGAACATCGGTACCGCGTTGGCTCGCTTCCCGGCCTTCAACTCGGGGAGCTTCCGCGTGGTGGCCGGATTCGACAGCGACCCCGCCAAGATCGGCTCGAGCATCGACGGGATCCGGATCTTCGCGCCCGACGAGGTGGCTCGCGTGGTGCGCCGGACCCGGGCGTCGATGGGCGTGCTCGCGGTTCCCGCCGAGGCCGCGCCGGCCGGGCTGAAGCTCCTCGCCGGTGCCGGGATCACCGCGGTGGTCAACTTCGCGCCCGTCGTGCTGCCGGCCGTCGCGAGCTGCCGAGTCAAGAACGTCGACCTGCGAATCCACCTCGAAGAGCTCGCCTTCTACGATCTCCCGGCGCGCTGACCACCGGCACCCCTCGGCTCGAACCGGCGAGCGAACCGCTCCGCAGCGGCGGACCCCAGGTGAAGGGCTATAATTCCTGCCGCAACGTGGGAAAGGGGGCGGGCATGGCCGCGCGCATCGATCGCCGCCGTCGCGAGGCGGGGTTCACACTGCTCGAGATGCTCATCGTGCTCCTCCTGCTCGGGATCCTCGCGGTCATCGGGATCCCCGCTCTCCTCAACATCCTCAACCGGCTCAAGTTGACCGGCAACGCCCGCGAGGTGGCCACGCTGATGCAGGTCGCGCGGCTCGAGGCCGTCAAGCTGAACGCCCCGGCCGAGGTCAACTACGACGCGCCGAACCGGCTGTTCTTCGCCTTCGTCGACCTCGACTTCGACGGGGCCTTCGATCCCACTGTCGATCGCCAGATCTCCGGCCAGATGCCCTTGGCGAGCGGCGTCTCCTTGTGGGGTCCCACCGATCCCGGACCCGACGACACCAACGCGATCGACGGCTGGGACGTCGGGGCGGGGGCCAACCCGGGCCCCATCTTCAATCCGGACGGCTCCGCGCAACGGGTCGGCGCCTACCGACTGCGGGACCGGCGCAACAACGTGATCGAAGTCCGGATCGAGACGCCGGCCACCGGCCGCGTGATCCTGCAGAAGTGGTTTCCCGCGCTCACCCAGTTCTACGAGAATGGCGAGCAGGGGCATCGCTGGGTCTGGTGAACGCCTCGGAACGCCCGTAGAACGACAGCGCCGACTCGCCATATCGGCGGATCGCGGTGCGCACCAGCCCCCCGGCGAGCGACGGACTGGCGGCGCGTGCCCGGTGCTCCAGCGCGAGGCGGCCGTCCGCAGCGAGAATCGCCTCGCAGCGCTCCAGAAACTCCTCGTCCAACGGCAGGCGGTAGGGCGGATCGGCGAACACGAGATCGAACCGCTCCCCCGCCGCCGCGAGCTCCTCCAGCGCCGCTTCGGCCGGTCGCGCGAGCAGGCGTGACGACCCGGGCGGAACCAGCGCCAGGTTGCGGCGGAGAATCGCCTGCGCCGCCCGGTCCGACTCGACCAGCACGGCCTCGAGTGCCCCGCGGCTGATGGCCTCGATCGCCACGGCGCCACTGCCCGCGTAGAGGTCGAGCAGGCGCGCGCCGGCGAGGACCTCCATCCAGATCGAGAACAGGGCCTGGCGGACCTTGGCCTCGGTGGGGCGCGAAGCGGGCGACACCGCGAGGACGCGTCCGCGCAGGGTTCCGCCGCAGATGCGCAATCCCGGCGAGCCCTTCATGGCGCGGCGGCCCGGGACACCAGGCGCACGAAGTGGCGTGGCAGGTCCGTGCGGGGCAGGTAGATCGTCAGCGGATCGACCCGTCCGCGCAGTTCGACGCCGTGTCCGTCGGCGGTGAAACCCATGACGTCGAACTCCGTGCCATCGGCGCGCACCAGCCGGTCGCCGACTCGCGGCTGGTAGCCGGCGGGAATCGCGCTCGCCGGTCCGGCCGCGACCGCCAGTGCGGCCAACTCGTCGGCGATGCCGACCAAGGCATTGAGCCCCAGGGTACGCGTGTCGAGGAGGCCGTAGCGAAAGGTGCGGGCAGGCCGGTCCGGCAGCTGGAGCGAGAGCTCGCACCACTCCACCCACGCCCCTTCGACGGCCCGTCGGTCCGCCGGCGTGTCCGCGAGGTCGATCGCCGCCAGGCGGCGCACGAAAGCGGCGACCCGCTCGCGATCGATCTCGGCGAGGCGCAGCTCCGATTCCTCGCCTCGCCACTCCCGCCAGCGCACGGTGCCGTTGGCGAAGAGCGTGGTGTCGTTCCGGCCGAGCCCGCTCGCGCAGTCCCGGCGCAGTACCTCGACGCTGCGCGAATCACCCGGTGGCCGCCCCACATCGCCCTCCAGCGCCCAGGAGGCGCTCCCCAGCGCGAGCAGCGCCAAGCCGCCGGCCAGCGCACGCCCGCGAATCACCGCTCGACCTCGCGAGCCAGATGCAACGCGTGCTCCAGCTCGCCCGCCTCGTCCACCGCGCCGTCGAGCCGTGCCTCCAGGGTCCGCGCGAGGGCGCGGCCCAACGCGGGACCGGACGCGACGCCATGCCGCCTCAGGTCGTCGCCGTTGATCCTGAGGGCGAGCTGCCGGAACTCCGCGAGCTCGCGCCGCACCCACTCACGAGCCTGCGGCGACTCGCACGCCAGCCGGGCGAGCTCCACGCGATCGAGGCTCGCCAGCGCGGCGTGGGCTCCGCTCGGCGAGGGCGCGGCGTCGAGGATCCCCGCCGCGTGCGCGATCCGGTCCGGCCCCGACAGCACCGAGTCCCGCAGCTCCACCCGCAACGCCAGTCGCTCGCCGAGCCGCCTCCGCTCGCCGGGGGAGAGCTCCCAGGCGAGCTCGAGGAGCGCCAGGCGCGGTCCCCACTCCGCCGCAGCCCCGGAGGTCCCCGGCAGCCCGGTCATCTCGCGGCGCGCGGCTTCCAGCCGCTCCGCCTGCACCCGCCCGAATCCGAGCCCAGGCACCAGTCGCGGCAGGAAAGCCAGCTCGTCGAGCCGCCGCAGCGCCGCGGCAATCGCTTCCGGGTGCGCCGTCGCTTTGCCCAGGGCGTCCGCCAGCCGCTCGCCCGAGACCAGCTCCACGACGCCCGAGTCGATCGCCTCTCGCGCCACCGATTCGGTCGCGAGATCGAAGCGGAATCCGAAGCGCGCCTCGAAACCCGCGCCGCGCAGCAGGCGAGTCGGATCGTCCAGGAAGGACCTGGCGTGCAGCACGCGCAGCCGCCCGGCGGCGAGATCCGCCCGGCCGCCGTGGAGATCGACGAGCGCGCCCCCGAACTCCGGCGCGAGCGGAATCGCCAGGGAGTTGACGGTGAAGTCGCGGCGCGCGAGGTCCTCGGCGAGCGAGGCCGGGAAGACGTCGGGCAGCATCGCCGGGTGCGCGTACGTCTCGCGTCGCGCCGACGCCACGTCGAGCCGTCCGAGCTCCGGCGCCCGGAGCTCGCAGGTGAGGAATCGAGGATGGAAGCTCGCCGTCGCGCCGAGCCGTTGCGCGAGAGCCCGGCCGAATCGCTCGATTCCCGCAGCGCCGTCGATCACCAGGTCGAGGTCGAGATCGAGCTCGCCACGCAGCAGGTCGCGGACGCCACCGCCGACCCAGTAGAGCTTCGTCGCGAGCTCCAGGGCGACGTCGCGGGCCGCGCCGAGGACGTGAAGCCGATGGCGAGGAACCGCGGAGAGGAGTGAACCCGGGCTCAGGTCGCCGCGGCCGGTGCGCCCGATCATGCGCCCGATTGTACTGCCGGATCAGGCATCGAGCCGGCGCACCCGGCCCGTACCGACGATCGCCTCGATCTCGCGGACGAGCCCGGGGGTGAACTCCACCTTGAAGCGCTCCTGCGGGGCGACCCGCACCGCCGAGTCGTCGAGGCGGATCTCGAACTCGACCGCGGAGTCTCCCGGGTGCTCGGTGAGGAGGTCGCGCAGGCGCAGCATCTCGGTGACCGGCAACGCACGATCGAGCGCGACGCGCAGCGCGGGCGCGATCCGGTCGGCCGCTGCCGCCAGCGGAGTGAGCTCCTCGGCGCTCATCTCCACCTCGGCGCCGCGCTCGCGGACCTGTCCCTTCACCAGCAGGGCGGCATCCTCCTGGAGGAGCGGATCGTACTTCTGCAGCTGATCGGCGAACAGGGTCACGGCGATGCCGCCGGTCAGGTCCTCGAGGACGAAGCGGCCCATCACCCGCCCGGCGTTGGGCCCGGACTTGATCTTGCTCCGCGAGATCCGGGTCACCAGGCCGCCGATCGTCGCCGCCCCCTGGTACCCGGAGCGCAGCTGGGCGGCGGTGTGCGACACCAACCGGCGCAAGCGGGCCTGGTATTCGACCAGCGGGTTGCCGGACAGGTAGAAGCCCAGGGCCTCCTTCTCCTGGCGCAGCCGGTCCGATTCGCTCCAGGGCTCCGCCGCCGGGAGGCTGGGCGTGGCGCTCGCCAGCGCCGCGCCGAAGAGATTGCCCTGTCCCTCCTCCATCTCGCGGCGGCGGCGCTGCGCGAGCTCGCCCAGCGAGCCGAGCGCGGCGAGATGCGCCGCCCGGTGGCCCCCGAACACGTCGCAGGCGCCGGACTTGACCAGCGCCTCGAAGACCTTCTGGTTCACCGCGTGCGGATCGACCTCGGCGATCAGTTGTCCCAGGTCGGTGAACCTGCCGAGGCGCCGACGCGCGGCGAGAATCGCCGCGCCAGCCGCCTCGCCCAGCCCCTTGATGGCGCCGAGGCCATAGCGGATCGCCTCCCCGACCACGGTGAACGTCCACTCGCTCGCGTTGACGTCCGGCGGCAAGACGCGAATGCCCATCTCGCGGGCCTCCGACACGTACTTCACGATCTCGTCGGTGGCCCCCATCTCGCAGGAGAGCATCGCCGACATGAAGGCGACTGGATGATGCGTCTTCAGGTAGGCCGTCTTGTAGGCGAGCATGGCGTAAGCCACGCTGTGACTCTTGTTGAAGCCGTAGCCGGCGAACGGCTCGATGTACTCCCAGAGCTCCTGGGCCTTCTTCGGAGCGACACCCCGCGCCGCCGCGCCCGCGACGAACTTCTCCTTCTGCTCGGCCATCACCTCGGGCTTCTTCTTGCCCATCGCCTTGCGCAGGACGTCCGCCTCTCCCATCGTGAAGCCGCCGACGGCGACCGCGATCTGCATGACCTGTTCCTGGTAGGCGATGACGCCGTAGGTCTCCTCGAGGATCGGGCGGGTCTCGGGAAGGATGTACTGCACCTTCTTGCGCCCGAGCTTGCGCTGGATGAACTCGTCGACCATGCCGACGGAGAGCGCTCCCGGGCGGTAGAGGGCATTGAAGGCCGCGAGCTCCTCGAACTTCGAGGGTTGGGCTCGGCGCAGCATGTCCTTCATCCCGCTCGATTCGAACTGGAAGATCCCGTTCGTGCGGCCGTCGCAGAACAGCTTGAAGACCGCCGGGTCGTCGAGCGGGACGGCGTCGAGGTCGAGCGCCTCGCCCTGCATCTGGAGGGTGCGCAGCGTGTCGTCGACCACGGTGACCGTCTTCAGGCCCAGGAAATCCATCTTGAGGAGACCCAGACGCTCCACGGCCTTCATGTCCCACTGCGTCGTGACCTCGTCCCGGTTCGTCTTGTAGAGCGGGACCAACTCGTCGATCGGGCAAGGCGCGATCACCACGCCGGCGGCGTGCACCGAGGCGTGACGGGTGAGACCCTCGAGCCGGCTCCCCACCTCCACCACCCGCTTGATCTCCGGGTCGCGCGCCGCCTCGGTCATCAGGCTGTCCACCGTCTTCGCCGCCTCCGAGAGCGACCGCGTCATGTCGGGGAGCAGCTTCGCGACCCGGTCCATCTTGGCGAACGGCAGTCCCATCACCCGCCCGACGTCGCGCAGCACACCTTTCGCGGCGAGGGTTCCGAAAGTGATGATCTGGGCGACCCGGTCCCGTCCGTACTTCTCGTTGACGTACTGGATCACCTCGCCGCGACGGCGCATGCAGAAGTCGATGTCGATGTCCGGCAGGCTCACCCGCTCGGGATTGAGGAAGCGCTCGAACAGCAGGTCGTAGCGCAGCGGATCGATGTCGGTGATGCGCAATGCGTAGGACACCAGCGATCCGGCGGCCGAACCGCGCCCCGGGCCGACCGGGATGTCGTGCTCGCGCGCGAAGCGGATGAAGTCCCAGACGATGAGGAAGTAGCCGGCGAACCCCATGCGCCGGATGACGTCGATCTCGAATCGCAAGCGCTCGCGGTAGATCTCGGGGGAGAGGTCCGCGCGGGCTCCGCCCCGCCGGGCGATCTCCGCCAGCCGCTGGTCGAGTCCGTCGCTCGCCATGCGCGCGAAGTAGGTCTCCAGCGACTCGCCGGGCGGCACCGGGAACTCGGGCAGGTGGAACTTGTCGGAGAGAATCTCCAACGAGCAGCGCTCGGCGATCGCCAAGGTGTTCTCCATCGCCCGGCGATCCTCCGGAAACAGGCGCGAGATCTCGTCCGCCCCCTTGAGATAGAACTGGTCCGTGGCGTAACGCAGACGATCCTCGTCCGCCAGCATGCGCTGGGTGCCGATGCACAGCAGCACGTCGTGCGCGAAGGCGTCGTCCTGCTTGAGGTAGTGGCAGTCGTTGGTGATCACGGTCTCGAGCCCCAGCTTGCGCGATAGGCGCCGCAGGACCTCGTTCGCCGCCCGCTGCTCGGCGATCCCGTGGTCCTGGAGCTCGAGAAAGAAGTTCTCGCGGCCGAACGTCTCGAGATACATGCGCGCGGTCGCCTCGGCCTCGGCCTCGCGGTTGGCCAGGATCCGCTCGTTGATCTCCCCCTTGAGGCAGGCCGAGAGCGCGATCAGGCCGTCGGAGTGCCGGCGCAGCAGCTCGTGGTCGATCCGGGGCTTGTAGTAGAAACCGTCGAGGTAGGAGCGGGTGGTCAGCTTGATGAGATTGCGATAGCCCGTCTCGTTGCGCGCCAGCAGCACCAGATGATTGCTCCCGCCGCGCGCCGGATTGCGCTCCGTCATGCTCCCCTGGGCCACGTAGGCCTCGATACCGACGATCGGCTTGATTCCCGCCTTTCTCGCGCTGTCGTAGAACTCGATCGCCCCGAAGAGGTTTCCGTGATCGGTCAGCGCCAACGCCGGCATTCCCGCCCCGGCGGCCGCCTGCACCACGTCGTCGAGGCGGTTCGCCCCGTCGAGCAGGCTGTACTGGCTGTGCAGGTGGAGGTGGACGAAGTCCGACATCGCGATCGACCGACTCAGCTGCGCTCGGTCATGTGGTTCGCGCGATAGATGTACTCGATGCCGGAGCCGAGCGTGAACAGCCCGACGAGATAGACGGCGACCGTGGCCACGATCTCGAACTGCGGGCCCCGACTTGACAGCAGCACCAGGATCACGGTCCCGACCTGCGTCCCCGTGTTGAGCTTGGAGAGCGGCGTCGGCGGGAACTGCGAGATTCCCTGCGCCAGGTAGAGGATCAGCGCGACGACCACGATGACCACGTCGCGGGTGATCACCAAGGCGGTCACCCAGGCTGGAATGACCAGGCCCTCGCGCAGGCCCGGAATCGAGAGCACCACGTAGGCCGTGACGAGCAGGAGCTTGTCGGCCATCGGATCGAGGTAGGCGCCGAGCGCCGACTGCTGCTTCCAGAAGCGCGCGATGAACCCGTCCAGGGCGTCGGTCACGCCGGCGACCGCGAAGACCCAGAGCGCCTGCGTGCTGTCGCCGTCGAGGACCGCGACGACGAACCAGGGGATCAACCCCATGCGCAGCAACGAGAGCAGGTTGGGAATGGTCAGGTTCATCGGCTCTCCAGGCGGGCGAGCGCCCGGCGGAGCATCTCCACGGTCTCGTCCCCCGACGGGGTGAGCGCGGCACGACACGAATCCCCGCTGGCGAGAATGCCGCAATCGACTCCGGCCTGACAGAGCGCCTCTCTCCCTCGCACCGGACCGCCGGAGCAGCCCGCCGAGGCCTGGCCGGCCTCGTCCATCAGCCGGAGCAGCGCGGCCACCGCCTCGCTCGAGCGCAACGGCGCGTCGGGAGCGAAGTGATGCAGCGTCTCGTCGATCGTCATGAGCCCCAAGTTCACCACCCGCGCGATCTCGTTCTGCGCCGGATGCTCCAGGATATCCGAAGCGATTCTCACCGTGCCCGGCCTGGCGGAACGGATTCGCGGCACCATCCAGTAGAGCAGCACGGCGAGGTCGGCGCGATTCAAGGCCGGTTTTGCGGCGATTCGCCGCACCACCTCCGGCGCATTGAGCAGGCGCCACCGGAACTTCGCTCGCTCGAGCTCCTCGGCGATCGCCAAGTCGCCAGGAGCCGCCGCGGCGAGCCCTTCGATCAGCTCGAGCCCCATTCGGGCGTCCCCCACGGCCAGCTCGAGTTGTCCCCGCCGCAGCGTCAGCCCGCGGTCTCCCGGGTCGAATCCGAGCAGGCCACGGACCGCCTCGAGCTCGCCCTCCGCGTCGCCGCGCGCCGCCGACAGCGCGCGTCTCGCCTCGAGCGTCGACGAGGTCCGCGGCCACCAGCGCTCGAGCTCGGCCAGCGCCGCGTCGGCCGACTCCACGCGCTGCTGCCGCAGGGCCTCGTCGAAGCGGAATCGCGCCATCTCCTGCGCCCGCCCCGAGAGCTCGGCGGCACGTCGCGCCGCGGCCGGGAGCCGGGCGGCGGCGTCCCGGTAGGTCGCGTAGGCCTCGGGGAGCTCGCCCGCGGCTTCCAGGGCCCGGGCGAGGGTGCTGTCGAGCGACAGGCAACCTGGCTCGCGCCCCCGGCGGGCGCCGAGCTCGTCCGCCGCCGCGGCTCCGCGCCCGCCGAGGAGCAGGGCTTGCGCCCGCAGGACTGCCGCCGAGGTGGCCTCCGGCTCCGCCGCGAGGACGGCGTCCGCGGCCGCCAGGCTTGCTGCGGGGTCGCCGCCCGCGAGCAGGGCACGATGCGCCGCGGCGAGCGCCTCGATCTGCTGATTCGCCGCCGGCAGCCGGCAGTCCCGGGTGGGATCGAGCAACAGCGACCGCAGATCTTCGGCGAGCGGCTCCGCCCGCGGGCGGGCTTCCTGGCGCGGTCCGCAGCCGGCGGCCAGAACGAGCAGCACGAAGAGCGCCAGGGCGACGAACGCCGCGCGGCGCGGGGAGGGCATCGCTCGGCGCTCGATCACCCCTCGGCGTGGGCGATTGTCGCGATGGCGTGCTTGTAGACGAGGACCTCGCGGCCCGAGGTCTCGACGACCACGGCGAATCGGTCGAAACGCCGGATCTTGCCCTCGAGCCGCTTCCCGGTGATCAGCTCCACCGCCATGGGACGACCGTCCTTGAGGCTCTGGAAGAGGAATCCATCCTGGATGTTGATGCTCGGCTTGTTCATCCTACCCTCCCGCTGCCGTTGCGCCGATCTTCTCCACGATGGATCGGAACTCGCGATCGACCGAGCTCGCGTCCCGCCATTCGATGTCCGGCTCGCGGCGGAACCAGGTCTCTTGCCGCTTCGCGAACTGCTGGGTTGCACGAATCAGGATCGGAATCGCCTCCTCGAGGTTCGCGAGTCCGGCCACCACGTCGCAAAGGTGCCGGTACCCGATCGCCTGGAACGCCGGAGCGCTGCGCTCGACACCGCGTTCGAGTAGGCCGCGGACCTCGCTCAGCCATCCCGACTCGAGCATGACGTGCGCTCGCGTCGCAATGCGATCGTACAGAAGGGCGCGTGGAAGCGTCAATCCGATCTTCATCATTCCACGACCCGCGCGACCGAACGGTTGGCGCGAGATCCAGGTCGACAAGGGTACTCCGCTCGCGCGGAAGACCTCCAGCGCGCGCAGGATGCGTTGCGCGTCCCGCGACGCCAGTCGAGACGCGGTGGCCGGATCCACCTGCTCCAGCTCCCGGCGCAGCGGCTCGAGCCCGTCGCTGCGCCGCCGGCGCTCGAGCTCCTGGCGGATCGCCGGATCGACAGGAGGCAGCGCCGCGATTCCCGCGGCGAGCGCGCGCAAGTAGAGACCGCTCCCGCCCACGACGACGGCCGGGCGACCGCGCCGATGGATCTGCGCGATCGCCGCTTCGGCCCGGCGTACGAACTCGCCGGCCGAATAGGCCTCGCTCGGCTCGAGGATGTCGATGAGATGGTGCGGAACCCGCGCCCGCTCGTCCAGCGACGGTTTTGCGGTACCGATGTCGAAACCGCGGTAGACCTGCAGGGCGTCCGCGCTCACGATCTCGCCGCCCAGCGCTTCGGCCAACCGCAGCGCCAGGTCGCTCTTCCCCACCGCCGTCGGTCCGACGATCGCGATGCAGCGGGTCTCCATCGCTTCCAGTCTAGCCTGGGCGCCTCGCGCCTCGTCCGGCTCAGTCGCTGCCGGCGGCGTAGCGCGTCCCCGGCAGCTCGAGGCGGAGCGGGGAGTTCCGCCCCCAGCGCGCCACCAGCTCGCCGTGCCGATCGGTCCTCAGCACCAGCCGTCCCGGGTGACGCAAGCGCTCGAGCACCGAACGCGCCGGATGGCCGAATCGGTTCCCGGTGCCAGCGGCGATCCACGCGATCCGCGGCGCAGCGGCCGACAGGAGCTCGGCCGAGCTCGATCGGGCACCCCCGTGGTGGGGCACCTGCAGGAGATCGCACCGCAGCTGCGTCCCGTAGGTGCCCACCAGGAGCGCCTCGGCGGTCCGCTCGATGTCGCCGGTGAGCAGCAGGCGACGGCCTTCCGCCTCGACGGCGAGCACTAGCGAGAGGTCGTTGTCCGCGAAGTGGCGGCCGCGCTGCGGGCTCAGGACCGCGAAGCGCAGCCCCCCGACCTGGGCCCGGTCGCCGGCCGTCAGCGCGCGCAGCGTTGCGCCGGACAGCGCGCGCAGCCGCCGCACGCAGTCCGAGGCCGCCGCCGACTCGGGTGCCCAGATCTCGCCGATCGGCAGGAACGCCGCGACGTCCACCAGCCCGCCGCAGTGATCGAGATCGGGATGGGTCACCGCCACCACCGCGAGCTCGCCGATCCCGCGACGCGCGAGCAGGGGGAGCCAGACCTGAGTCGCCAGGTCCCGCCCGCGCACGCCGCCGCCGTCGATCAGCAGCGCCTGCCGTCCCTGGCGCAGGAGCAGCCCCTGACCTTGCCCCACGTCCGGCGCCACCAGCTCCACCAGCTCGCCCGTCGAAACGGTCGGAGCCGGCGGCGAAGCGACGCCGAAGAGCACCGCCAGAACGCACCAGCGAGCCCGGCCCGGCCGGCTCACTGCGGCGAGGAGAAGCACCGAGAGGGCGACGCCAAGCAGCCACGAGGGCGGCAACGGGAGGGAGAACCAACCGCCGGCCGGCAGCCGCTCGACGGCGGCGAGCGGCCAGGCGAACAGGTCGAGCAGGCTCGCGGCGGCCTCGGCGAGCGGAGGCGCCGACAGCGCGACGGCGACCCAGCCGAGCGCACCGACCACCAGGAGCGAGGCGAGCGGCACCGCGAGGAGATTGAGCAGCGGAGCGAGCGGCGCGACGTGGGAAAAGACCGCCAGGACGATCGGCAGGGTCGCGGCCTGCGCCGCGAACGAGACCGCCAGGGCGTTGGCCAGCAGACTGCGTCGGCCCCAGCGTTCGAGCAGCCGGGGCGTCCAACCGACGAGCCCCGCTGTCGCCGCGCAGGAGAGCTGGAACCCCAGCTCGCGCGCCAGTCCGGGCTGCCAGGCGACCAAGCTCGCGGCCGCGAGCGAGAGCCCCTGCGCGGGTCCGATCGGCCGCCCCGCGGCGCGTCCGCCGAGCAGGAGCAGCGCCATCCCACTGGCCCGGGCGAGCGAGGGCACCGAACCCACCAGCGCCAGGTGCAGCAGCACCGCGGCCGCGACCAGGACGAGCCGTCCGCCCGCCCCGGCATACGAGCCCAGGGTCAACGCCAGGCCGGCGATGAGGGCGACGTTCATTCCCGAGACGGCGAGCAGATGTGCCAACCCGAGGCGCCGGAAGGCGCCGAGCTGGCCGGGCTCCAGCGCGTCCACTTCGCCGAGCAGGAGCGACTGACCGAAGGCTACCCCGGGATGGCGGGCGGACATCTCGGCGAACGGCGCCCGCACGCTCCGGCGCAGGGCGTCGAGCGCCAGGGCGTGGATCGGCGGAGGACGCTCGAGGTCGAGCAGCGCGAACGACTTGCAGCGCAGTCGATAGCGGCCGGGTGGCGCGGGGTCCTGGTTGGCGAGGCCACGGGAGCGCGTGAGGTGACCGCGCACGCGGATCTCGGTGCCGGCAGGAGGAGGCGTGGCCGTCCCGGGCAGCTCGAGCCCGACGACGGAGCGCACGAACTCGACTTCACCGCCCGTCGCGATCGTCGTCAGACGCATCCCGCCCGACCAGCCGGCCGGCGAGCGCCGCCAGCCCGTGGCGATCTGGCCGCGTGCCGCCACGGGGCGGCCCGGTTCCAGCCGCCCCAGCGCCTCGTCGGAGGCCTGTTCCAGCCTGCCGATCAGCAGTCCGAGGAGAACGGCGCCGAGGACGGCGGCTCGCCGTCCGCCGAGCGCCATCCCGAGGGCGCAGCCGCAGGTCAGTCCCCCGATCGGCAGGAAGACGAGGTTGGGTGCCGTCAGCACCGCCAGCACGAAGAGCAGCGCGGGGAGCGCCGCTGGAGCGGGAGCAGAGACCATCCTCCACTAGGACGGCTCCGCTGCACGCTAGCTGGCGTCAGCCGGGCTCTCCCGCGGCGCCCTCCCCCGCGTCGAGTCCGGCGGCCTCGGGAGCGAACAGCGAGAGCACCGGCAGGCGGTGGCGCCGGCGCAGCAGCTGGCGACGGAGACGCTCCTCGGCCGCGGCGAGCTCCCCCGGTTCCAACCGCGCGCGCAGGGTGCCGAGCGCCCGCTCGAGGTCGTGGTCGAGCTCGGCGCCGGCGGCCGCGGACAAGCGCGCGGCGACACCGTCGAGCAGCTCCCGGTCGAGCGCCATCAGCGCGGACTCGACCTCCTCGAGCCCGCCGGAAAGTCGCGCGATCCGCTCGGCCCAGCGCGCGTGGTCCGCGAGGTCGTCCGGCAGCGCCGCCGCCAGGCGCTCCAGGCGCTGGTCGACGCGCAGGGGCTCCGGCGCGAGCTGACGCCCGCCGGCCTGGAGCTCGAGGACCTCCTCCCATGCCGCTTCCACCGCGGCAGCGAAGTAGCGCAGGCTGGAGATGCCGCGCCCGCGGCGTTGGCGCTGCCGGGAGAAGAGCTCCTCCATCACCCGCACGACCAGATCGGTCGGAATCCCCTGGCGCCGCCAGACCGCGGCCGTCTGCCAGTCCGCCGCCGCCAGCAGCGTCGCCCGGCCGCGCAGCCTGAGGAAGCTCTGCTCGAGCGCCAGGAAGTAGGCCTGATCCTCCGCCGAGGGCTGGGAATCAGCCGCGGTTGCGCTCATAGATGAGCTTCAGCCCGATCAGCGTGAGGAGCGGCTCGGTCCGCCGGAGGTACCTCGAGCCGGAGGCGATCAACTCGGCCTGCCCTCCGGTCGCGACCACGTCACGGACCCCGTCCACTTCGCGCATCAGCCGCTCGAGGATGCCGTCCACCAACCCGATGTATCCGAAGTAGATCCCGGCCTGCATCGCGGCGGCGGTGTTGCGGCCGACCAGCTCGGCGGGCCGCTTCACGTCGACGCGATAGAGCCGCGAGGCGTGCGCGAAGAGCGCCTCCGCGGAGATCAGGATGCCGGGCGAGATGATCCCGCCGGCATACTCCCCCGCCGCGTTGACGATGTCGAAGGTGGTGGCGGTTCCGAAGTCGACCACGATGACCGGCGCGCCGTAGAGCTCGCGAGCCGCGACCGCATTGACGATCCGGTCGGCCCCGACTTCGGACGGATTGTCGTAGCGGATCGGCATGCCCGTCTTGATGCCCGGCTCGACGTAGAGCGGCTGCCGGCCGAAGAACTCCCGCGCCAGGTGGTTGAGCGTCGAGTTGAGCGGCGGCACGACCGACGACACCACGACGGCCGAGGCCCCCTCGGGATCCAGCCCGGCGCGCGCGAAGAGCGGGAGCAGCATCGCTCCGTATTCGTCGGCGGTGCGCTCGGTGTCGGTCGAGAGCCGGAAGTCGGTGACCAGATCGTCACCCCGGTAGACGCCGAAGACCGTGTTGGTGTTGCCGACGTCGACCACCACCAGGATGTCCTCTCCCGTATCCGCTTTCACCACGCGAAGACCTCCCCGGAGCGCACGATCCGCTCCCCTCGTTCGGTATCCAAGCGCAGGAATCCACGCTCGTCGAAGCCACGGAAGTAGCCGCCGAGCTCCTCGTCCCCGATCCGGCAGCGCAGCAGCTCGCCCTCCTGGTGCGCGGAGAGGCGGGCGAAGCGCGCCACGGCCTCCGCGCGGGACAGGGCGAACCCTCGCCAGACGGCAGCCAGGGCCTGCGCCGAGAACTCCGCCAGGCTCGGCAACTCGCCGCCGGACTCCTCGGCCACCGAGGTCGATCCCGGCGGGCGGCCCGCGGCCATCGGCGGTTTCAGGTTGAGACCGAAGCCGAGCACGGCCCACGAACGGCCCGGCGCATCGCTGGCGAAAACGGCGTCCACCAGCAGGCCGCCGATCTTGCGCCGCTCCACGACCAGGTCGTTCGGCCACTTGATCCGGCAGCTTCCCGCGAGCAGCCGGCCGAGGAACTCCGCCAGGCTCACCGCCGCCCGCAACGGCACGGCCGCGAGCTCCTCGGGGCCGCTCGTCGGCAGCACCAGGCTGGCGTAGATCCCTCCGCCAGGCGGGCTCCACCAACCGCGTCCCTGTCTTCCGCGTCCGGCCGATTGACGGAGCGCGGCGACCACGAAGGGAAAGGGCTCGTCGTCCTCGCGCAGGAACTGGTCGAGCAGGGTGCGCGCCACGCGTTGCGTCGAATCGGTCGCGGAGAGCAGCGCGAGGTTGAGATCCCAGGCGGGGATCTCGGCGCGGAAGGCGCTCCAGGTCGCGGCCAGGGCCGCGACGGAAACGCCCTCGTCGCGCCCCGCGGTGGTCACGTGCTCCCGCCCGCCGCGCTCAACGCCGCCAGCAGGCGCTCCCGCCGCTCCTCGAGCTCGCGCACCAGGCGCTCGGCCCCTTCGACGATCTTGGGCGGCGCCTTGCGGGCGAACTCGGCGTCGGCAAGCCGAGCCCGGCGCCGCTCGAGCTCCGCCTCCAGACTCGCGAGCTCGGTCTGCTTCGCCGCGACGTCGAGCACGGCTCGGCCGGGGTCGATCTCGAACCCGATCCCGATCCTCAGACCTCGCACCACGTGGCGCCCCTCCGCCGGGGAGGCGCTTCGCGCTTCCACCGCGGTGACCCCGGCGAGGTTCCGCAAGAGGCTCGTCAGCGCCGGGTCGGCCAACCAGGTGGAGACGTCGCGTGCCGCTGCTTCGCCGTCGACGTGACCCTCGACGCAGACGGCGGCCGCGGCGCGCGGCGGCAGCCCCTTCTCCGCCCGGTCGTTGCGAACCCGTCCGACGATCTCCTGCAGCAGCCGCATCTTCTCGCCTTCGGAAGGCGACAGGGTCCAGCCCGGCTCCGGCACGGGGAAGGGCGCGAGGCAGATCGTCTCCGGGTGGATCGCCTGGTGCCCCGGGAGCTTCTGCCAGAGCTCCTCGGTCAGGAATGGCATCACCGGATGGAGCAGGCGGAGCGCCCGTTCGAGCACGGTCAGGAGCACCTCGCCGACCCGTGGGCGTGGCGCTTCACCGCTCAACGCCGGCTTCGCCGCCTCGATGTACCAGTCGCAGAAGTCGCTCCAGAAGAACTGATAGAGATCGAAGCACGCGAGGTCGAATCGGAACGCCTCGAGGTGTTCGCCGACGGAGCTCGCCGTTTCGGAGAGCCGCGACAGGATCCACCGCTCGGGCAGGCTCAGGTCGGCGGGGTCGATCGCCGTGAGAATTCGCGCCTCGCCGACCTTTCCGAGCGCGAAGCGGGTGGCGTTCCAGATCTTGTTGCCGAAAGCGCGATAGCCGGCCATGCGCTCCGGATCGAGCGGGATGTCGCGGCCCGGAGCGTCGAGCTGGGCCAGGGTGAAGCGCACCGCATCGGCGCCGTACTCCGCAATCAGATCCTCCGGGTCGAGCACGTTGCCCTTGGTCTTCGACATCTTCACGCCTTCGGCGTCGCGCACCAGGCCGGTCAGATGGACGCGCGCGAAGGGGCTCACCCCGGTGAAGTGCAGGCCGGTCATCACCATGCGCGCGACCCAGAAGAAGAGGATGTCGAATCCGGTGACCAGGACGGAGGTCGGGTAGAAAGTCTTGAAATCCGCCGTCGCCTCCGGCCAGCCGAGGGTCGAGAAGGGCCAGAGTGCCGAGGAGAACCAGGTGTCGAGGACATCGGGATCCTGCGTCAGGCGGTCGGTGCCGGCGAGCGCTGCAGCGCCGGCGGACGAATGCGCGACGAAACAGCGCCCGGCCTCGTCGTACCAGGCCGGAATCTGATGTCCCCACCAGAGCTGGCGCGAGATGCACCACGGGCGGATGTTGTCGAGCCAATGCTCCCAGGTCTTCCCCCACGAGCCCGGGACGAGCTCCAGGCGGCCGTCGTGGAGCGCCTCCAGGGCCTCACGGGCCATGCCGGAGACGTCGCAGAACCACTGCGTGGAGACCAGCGGCTGGACGCGGGTTCCGCTGCGCTGGCAGTGGCCCACGTTGTGGACGTAATCCTCCTCGCGGACCACCGCGCCATCGGCGCGGAGTCGTGCGAGCAGCTTGTCGCGCGCCTCCTCCGCCGGGAGACCGGCGAACTCCGGGCCGGCCTCGGCGGTCATGTACCCTCGGCGGTCGATCACCTGGATGCCCGGCAGCCCGTGCCGCCGGCCGATCTCGAAGTCCGCCGGATCGTGGAACGGGGTGACCTTGACCACGCCGGTGCCGAACTCCCGCTCGACGGCGGGATCGGCGACGAACGGAATCCGCCGCCCGGCCACCGGCACCACCGCCGAACGACCGAGCAGATGCCGATAGCGCTCGTCTTCGGGATGCACCGCCAGGGCGGTGTCGCCGAGCATCGTCTCGGGACGGGTCGTCGCGACGACCACGCTCTCGCCGCCGTCGGCGACCGGATAGGAGATCCGCCAGAGCTTGTCCTTGACCTCGCGCATCTCCACTTCGAGGTCGGAGATCGCCGTGTCGAGGCCGATCGACCAGTTGACGATGTACTCGCCGCGGGTGATCAACCCCTCGCGATAGAGGCGCACGAAAGCCTCCCGCACGGCGCGCGAGAGACCTTCGTCGAGCGTGAAGCGTTCCCGGGTCCAGTCGCAGGAGGCGCCGAGCTGATCGAGTTGCCGCCGGATGTTGCCGTGGTACTGCTCCTTCCAGGCCCACATGCGGGCCAGGAACGCCTCGCGACCGAGCTGATGGCGGTCCGTCCCCTCCTTGGCGAGCTCGCGCTCGACCATGAGCTGCGTCGCGATGCCGGCGTGGTCGGTGCCCGGGAGCCAGAGCGCGTTGGCGCCTTGCATCCGCCGCCAGCGGGTCAGCAGATCCTGCAGCGTCGACTGCAGGGCGTGCCCCATGTGCAGCTTGCCGGTGACGTTGGGCGGCGGGATCATGATGCAGTAGGCCGGCCGGTCGGATGGCGCCGCACTGACGAAGTAGCCCCGCTCGGCCCAGGCCCGCTGCCAGCGGCCTTCGTAGCTCTTGGGTTCGAATCTCTTGTCCATCGTCGGTTCCAGGATTCAGGGGCGAAGGCGCACCCCCGGCGCCGCCGCCGGAGCGGCGGCCAGCTCGCGCGGGCGTGCCCGCGAGCGCGACTACTCTACCGAGGCTTCCAGCTCGCGGATTCTCGCCTTGAGGATCACCTCGGCCAGATCCGGGACGACCTCCCAGGCGACGTCGCGCAGCACCCGCTCGCCCGCGAGCTCGATCACCCGGCGGGCGACGCGCTCGACGTCGGCGTCGGAGAGGCCGCCGTTGCCGGCCGCGGTCGTCGCCGTCGGGCTGGCGGCGAGCTCGACGCGCGGTGCTTCGGCGAAACCGATGGCCGCCACGCTCTCGTAGGACTCCGCGGCTTCCGGTACGTGGAAAGCAGTTGTCGGCTCGAGCGCGAACGCCGCCATCTCCTCGTCCGCTGCGGGCGCCGCGGTCTCCGGCACCCATGGCTCCGGCTCGCTCACCTCGGCCTCGCGGGGTCGAGGTTGCGCGACCACCGTGCTCTGCGCCAGATCGCGCACGCGGCGCAGCAGCTCCTGCGAATCGAAGGGCTTCTTGAGGTGGCCGTCGGCGCCACAGCGGGTCGCTTCCTCCGCATCGAACGCCTCGAAGGTGCCGGCGAGCAGCAGGACGGGGACGCTCGGGTGGAGCTCCTTGGATCGCCGACAGACCTCGTAGCCGTCGGCTCCCGGCATGTGCACGTCGGCGATCACGACGTCCGGCGTGGTCTCGCCCAGTCGAGCGATCGCCTCGGCGCCGTTACCCACCGCGGTGACCCGGAAGTCCTCGTCCAAGAAGGTCAGCTCGACGACCTTCTGAATGGTCACGCTGTCGTCGGCCAACAGGATCGTCTTCGTCATGTCCCCTTCCCCTCCTCCGCGAACCGCGCGCCCTGCGGCGCGAAGCTCCGTTCCTCAGCTCGCCAGCCGGGTCTCGAGATACTTGATGATCTCACCGGTCGGTGTCCCGGGCAGGAAGACGGCGTCGATACCCGCCGTCCTCAGGCCGGCGATGTCGCGGTCCGGGATGATCCCGCCGGCGAACACCAGGACGTCCTCGGCTCCGGCCTGCTTGAGCAACCGGGTCACCTCGGGAAGCAGCCGGTTGTGCGCTCCGGACAGGATCGACAGGCCCACCGCGTCGACGTCCTCCTGGACGGCGGCCGCGGCGATCTGCTCCGGCGTCTGGCGCAGTCCGCTGTAGATCACCTCGTAACCGGCGTCGCGCAAGGCTCGCGCCACCACCTTCGCGCCCCGATCGTGCCCGTCGAGCCCGGGCTTGGCGATCAGAACTCGGATTCCCGTGCCGCTCATGCCGTGGATTCTAGCAGTTGACGCCGGCCAACGCGCGCCGCGGCGGCCCCTGTCCGGTCGGCCGGCACCCCTCGCCTCGGCGGCTCAGAGGGCGCCACGGTAATAGACCAGGTCCGTCGCCGGCGGGGCGTAACCGAGCTGGCGGAGCTGACTGACGACCTGGCCCCGGTGGTACGTGGCGTGGTTGACGAAGTGCAGCAGGACCTGGCGCAAGGGAGCGGCATGGGCCTCGCCGCGGCTGTTGGTCCAGGAGAAGGAGCTCGCCAGTTGCCCGGCGGTGAGCGTGGCGAGGAAGAACTCGAGCTGCGGCCAGAAGTCCTCGAAGCTCGCGGCCAGCGCATCGAGAGTCGGGAAGTCCTCGCCGCCCGGCAGCCTGGGCAACGGCACCCCGAGCAGCCTGGAGAGCCAGAGCTGCTCCGACCCCAGCACGTGCGCCATGGTGCCGAGGACCGACCCGAAGCTCGACCCGGTGTCGCGCACCAGGTCCTCGGGACGCAGCTCGCGCAGCGCTCCGAGCACGGTGCGGTCGGCCCATACCGTGTAGGCGAGCAGCCCGCGGACCGTCGGCAGGAGCTCGGACATCGTCCCCTTCAGAAGACCGCCGGTTCCTCGTAGGTGCCGAAGGCGTCACGCAGGGCGTCCGAGATCTCTCCCACCGTGCAGTAGGCCTTCACGCAATCGAGGATCAGCGGCATGGTGTTGGCGTCCCCCTGCGCGCCGCGGCGCAGCGCGTCCAGGGTGCGTTCCACCGCGGCGCGATCGCGCGACTCCTTGAGCCGCGCGAGCCCGGCCACCTGCGCCTCGCCCATCGCATCGTCGATGTAGAGCGTGTCGACCGGCGGCTCGTTCTCCAACTGGAAGGCATTCACTCCGACGATCGTCTTGCTGCCGTTCTCCACCGATCGCTGGTAGGCGAAGGCGGCATCCATGATCTCGCGTTGTGGATAGCCCGCCTCGATCGCCTCGACCATGCCGCCGAACTGGTCGATCTGCCGGAAGTACTCGAAGGCGCCGTCCGCCATGCGCTGGGTGAGCTCCTCGACGAACCAGCTGCCGCCCAGCGGGTCGATCGTGTTGGCGACCCCCGACTCGTGGGCCAGGATCTGCTGGGTGCGCAGCGCGATCCGCGCGTTCTCCTCGGTGGGAAGAGCCAGCGTCTCGTCGAGCGCATTGGTGTGCAGGGACTGGGTCCCTCCCAGCACCGCGGCGAGCGCCTGCACCGTCGTGCGCACCACGTTGATGATCGGCTGCTGCGCGGTGAGCGAGCAGCCGGCGGTCTGGGTGTGGAAGCGCAGCATCCAGGAGCGTGGATTCCTGGCTCCGTAGCGCTCGCGCATCACCGTCGCCCAGACGCGCCGCGCGGCGCGGAACTTGGCGATCTCCTCGAAGAAATCGTTGTGGCTGTTGAAGAAGAAGGAGAGTCGCGGCGCGAAGTCGTCGACCTCGAGGCCGGCACGCACGCCGTACTCGACGTACTCCATGCCGTCGCGCAGGGTGAATGCGAGCTCCTGCAGCGCGGTCGAGCCCGCCTCGCGGATGTGATACCCGGAGATCGAGATCGTGTTCCACTTCGGAACGTGCTGGCGGGCGAAGGCGAACTGATCGGTGATCAGCCGCATCGAGGGCCGCGGCGGGAAGATGTACTCCTTCTGCGCGATGTACTCCTTGAGGATGTCGTTCTGCAGCGTGCCGGAGACGTCGCGCGCGATGTCGACCCCCTGCTGCTCGGCGACCGCGAGGTACATCGCGAAGAGGATCGGTGCGGTCGAGTTGATGGTCATCGAGGTCGTCACCTCGCCGAGCGGAATGCCGGCGAAGAGGGTCTCCATGTCGGCCAGGGAGTCGATCGCCACCCCGCACTTGCCCACCTCTCCGCTCGCCATGGGGTGATCGGAGTCGTAGCCGTAGAGGGTCGGCAGGTGGAAGGCCACCGAGAGCCCGGTCTGGCCCTGCGCGAGCAGGTACTTGAAGCGCCGGTTGGTGTCCTCCGCCGAGCCGAAGCCGGCGAACTGGCGCATCGTCCAGAGCTTGCCGCGGTAGCCGGTGGGATGGATACCGCGGGTGAAGGGGTACTCGCCGGGGACTCCGATGTCGCCTTCTAGGTCGGCGCGCACCTCTTCGGGCGTCGAGAGCAGCGGCACCTCCATCCCCGAGACCGTGGTGAAGTCGCCCTTCCAGGCCGGGCGGTCGGCCTCGGCGCGCGCGCGGGCGCTCTCCCAACGCTGGCGCGCGGCGCGCAGCCGGCGCTCGAGCTCGGCGCGCAACGGCGTCGGCTGCCGGGTTGCGGGGCTGCGGCGGGGCGGATCGGAAACGGCCATGGGGTTCGGTCTCCTCGAGCTGGACGGGCGCTACCGTTTCGGGGTCCGGAGTGTAGCACTCCGTTTCCGCGCCGGCGGTCAGTCGGGAGAGCGTACCGCGGCGGGGAGCTCGTCGACGCCGGCGTCCTGCGCCGCGGCGGCGAGCGCCCGGTCGAGCTCGGCGCGCACGGCGGGATCGAGCGGCTTGACTGGCGGCAGCGCCGAGCGCCGGGCGAGCTCGTCGCGCGCCCGGTCCCGGGCGGACTTCCCCCCGGCCGCCAGCCAGTCCCCGTAGGTCGCTCGATCCACCAGGCACGACGCGAGCGAGAGCTCCTCCCGGTGGTGCCGGCGGGTGTGCGGATGACCGAGCAGCTGGCCCTGGTCCACCGCCGCTCCGATCAGCTCGAGCGCGTCGCCGCCGCGCGTCGCGATGCCGCGCGCCAGCCGGAGCGCCTGACCGCACGCCTCGTGGTCGAGCAGGAGTTTCTCGAAGGACTGGGTGAGCAGGTAGTCGAGCAGGCCCGCTCCGGAGACCAGGTCGAGCCCGGCGAGCGCGCCAAGCGCCGCGCCCACCGCGCTCTCCATGCCCGCCTGGTAGTCGGGGGTCTTGGCGTCGGAGAGTCCGAGATAACCGTGCGTCGGCAGCCCGAGGGTCCGCCCGACCTGCGCGAACCCGGCCTGCAGCATGAAGCTCTCGATCGCTCCCAGGACGGCCGTTCCCTGCCGCATGTCGAAGGCGGCCGGCGCCCCCCCCAGGACCACCGGCGCGCCGGGCGCCGCGAGCTGGTGGATCAGCAACCCCGAGAGCCCCTCGGCCAGGTGCTGGACGATGGTGTCGCGCAGGGTGACCGGCGCCGTCGCGCCGGCGAGCGGAACCGGGACGATCTCGGCCGGGATGCCGGCGCGCGCCGCGTCCACCAGCGCCTGCGCGGTGAGATCGCTCCAGGCGAGCGGCGAGGTCGGGCAACAGTCGAAGATGGCGAGCGGGCGGTCGCGCAGCGCCTGCTCGCCGCCACGCACGGCGAGCAGCATGGCGTGCATCGCCGCGAAGCCCTGCTTGCGGAAGGTCCCGGTCACCACCGGCTTGACGCCGTGGACCAGCGCCACCCAGAGCCGGAAGCTGTCGGACAGCGGCTCGGGGACGTCCGCCGCGACCAGCGCGGTCGACTGCGCCGCGAAGTTCGGCAGTCCGTCCACCAGCCGGGCGAGCTCCACGAGATCGGCCACGGTCGCGGCGCGGCGTTCGCCGGTGACGCCGTCGAGGCGGTGGATCGCCGCCGACCCGGGATCGAAGTGGGTCCGCTCCTCGCCGAAGCGGACGGTGGGCTCGCCCGCCCGGTCGCACAGCGCGAAGCGCCGCGGAGCGCTCGCCATCGCCACGCGGAGCATCGCCTCGCCGGGCAGGAAGCGCTCGCCCCGTCGGCGCGCGCCGCCCTCCGCCAGCAGCTCCCGAGCGGCGGCGTTCTCGACCGCGATGCCGATCTCGCCGAGCACCGCGATCGCCTCGCCGACGATCGCCTCGACCTCGGCGGAGGCGAGCAGCTCGAGGCGCGGCCGGAGCGTCATGCCCGCGTCTCCCGCCGGTAGCGACAGGTGACCAGGGCACAGCGGGCGCATCCGGCGAGGCCGGCTAGCGGCCGTGCGTCCGAGCCGATCCACATCGCGAAGGAGATCGACTTGCGCGGGGTCATCAGCAGCGACTCCTCGAGACGAATCTCGAGCTCCGCGGCCGGGAGCCGCTGAAACAGGGCCCGCTGCGCGGCGAGCGGCCAGGCGCCATAACCCGGGCTGATCCGGCAGGAGACTTCCCCGGCGCTCTCAGCGGCCTCGGCGAGCTCGTCCGCCCGCCCCGCCGCGCTCTCGCCCGCCGCGAGCTCCGCCACCACCGCCGCGCTCAGCCGATTGGCCGCCTCCTCGGCCGCCGCGCTTCCCGCGGCGTCGAACAACAGCGCGCCGGTGGCGTCGCCGGCGGCGAGCCGCTCGGCGGCACGGGCTTCGAGCGCCGTCCCCGCGGTGACCAATCCGATCACCAGCCCCGCGGCCGGCAAGGGCTCGAGACCGACCTCGCCGGCCGCCGCGAGCGGCAACCGCTGCCAGGCGCCGCGGGCCGCGACGAGGCGACGCGCTTCGGCAAGCGCCTCGTCCAGCCGCCGCGCCAGCGCGCCGGCGGGTCGACGGCCCGACGGGTAGCCGAGAAAGTGCAGGACGTCGGCTTCGGCGAGCGCCACCCGAAGCCGTAGCGAAGGGCTCATGCCGGCTCCACGAGGGCCCGCCGCAGGGCGGCGATGAATCGCGGATCGGTACCGCAACAGCCGCCGAGCGCCGCCGCACCGGCCGCGGCGAGGGGCGCGAGGTCGGCCGCGAAGGTGGCGGGCGACTGGCTATAGATCACGCCCGACTCGGTTCGCGCCGGCTGCCCGGCGTTCGGCTGGAAGATGGTCGGCCCGCGCACCGCGGCGAGCAGCACTCCGGCGAGCTCGGCCATCTCGCCGCTGGCGAGCGAGCAGTTCGCCCCCACCGCCGCGGCGCCGAGCCCTGCCAGCTCGGTCAACGCGGGCACCAGCGGATTGCCCATCAGGGTGAAGAAGCCGCGCGGCCGGCGGTCGAAGGTGAGCGAGACCAGGACCGGCAGGCCGGGAGCCGCGTCCCGCGCCGCGGCGAGCGCCAATCGGGCTTCGGCGAGGTCGCTCTGCGTCTCGACGTGCAGGCCGTCGCATCCCGCCGCGGCGAGCGCCGCGGCGAGCTCCAGGTAGCTCTCCCGGAACTCCTCCGGATCGCCGCTGCCCACCGGCGGCAGGTACTCGCCGGTCGGTCCCAGATCGCCGACCACGAACCGTGCCCCGGCAGCGCGCGCCGCCGCCGTCGCCGCGGCACAGATCTCCCGGCAGGTACCGGCGAGACCGGCCCGCGCCAGCCGCCGAGGATGCGCTCCGAAGGTGTTGGTCTGTACCACGTCGCTGCCGGCCGCGACGTACTCGCGGTGAATCGCCGTCACGTCCTCGGGCCGCTCGAGGTTCCAGCGCTCCGGCGCCTCGCCGGCGGCCAGCCCGCGGGCGATCAGCATCGTTCCCAGGCCGCCGTCGAAGAGCAGGTAGGGACCGCTCCGCAGGCGATCCGCCAGGCGGCTCACGCGAGCAGACCCTCCGCCACCGCGACGGCGCGCAGGGCGTTCTCGGCGTGCGCCGCGCCGATCTCGCTCGCCCACGCCGGCGAGGTGGGCGCGCCGCCGATGAGGAGACGGGGGCGACCCGGCAGATCCGCCGCGGCGAGGGCACGCGCCAGATCGCGCTGCCCGAGCATGGTGGTGGTGAGCAGCGCGGAGGCGGCGACGATGTCCGCCCGCACCTCGCGCGCCTTGGCCACGAACGTCTCCGGCGCCACGTCCACCCCGAGATCGTGGACCTCGAACCCGTGCGCCGAGAGCAGCACGCCGACGAGGCTCTTGCCGATGTCGTGCAGATCGCCGCGCACGCTGCCCAGCACGACGCGCCCTCTCGGCTCCACGCCACCGGTCCCGGCTCCGACCGCGGGCAACATCTCGGCCATGGCGGCCTTCATCGCCTCGGCGCCCTGGACGAGCTCGGGCAGGAAGTAGTCGCCCGCCTCCCAGAGCTCCCCGACCCGCCGCAGCCCGGCGGCGAACCCGCGTTCGATCGCGATCAGGGGATCGCCTCCCGCCGCGAGGTGCCGCCGCGCGAGCGCGCGGGCCAGCGCGCTGTCGCCCGCGACGACCGCCGCGCTGAGCTCCGAGGGATCGGGAACGGCCGGCGCCATGTCCCCAGTCTAGTTCCCCCCGGCGCTCCTTCAGCCCGCCCGGGGAGGCGGGGCGAGGGGGGTCCTCAGGCCGTCGAGCAGGCCGCGGTACTTGGCGAGCACGGCCGCGCCGTTGCGCCGTGGCAGCTCCCGGGCGAGGGCCGCGACGAAGGCGACGGCGCTCCAGAAGAGGAAGCTGAGCCAGCCGGCCGCGCCAGCGTACTTGCGCACGAAGATCGCGGTCGAGCGGCCGGTGCGATAGGTGCGACCGGCGACGTAGCCCCCGGTGGTCGGCGAGACCATGTGCCAGAGCCTTGCGCGGTGGGCGTATCCGCAGCGAAAGCCGGCCCGGCGCACGCGCACGCAGAAATCGGCGTCCTCGACCGAGACGTGGTAGACCGGATCCCACAGGCCGGCGGTGAGCAGCGCCTCGCGGCGGATCAGCATCAGCGCACCGTTGACGTAGTCCACCTCGCTGTCGCGGTCGAACTGGCCGCGATCGCTCTGTCCCATTCCGCGCTCCCTGGTCACCGCCTCACGGAAGCGAAGGATGCCGCCCGCCGACCAGATCCGGTTGCGATCGCCGAAGTAGTAGTAGCACTTCGGGCCGACGCAGCCCAGCCGCGGGTCCGCCCCCATCGCCTGCAGGAGCTCGGCGAGCAAGTCGGGCGCCACCTCGATGTCGTTGTTCATCGTCATCAGGAAGTCGTAACCCTCGTCGAGCCCGACCCGGAAGCCGAGGTTGAGGCCTCCCGAAATGCCGAGGTTCGTCGCGGTGCGCAGCCGGCGAACGCCGGGGAAGCGCTCGGCGACGGCGGCGTCCGAGCCGTCGGTCGAGCCGTTGTCCACGACCAGCAGGTCGAGCGCCGGATGCCGCATGGCGAGCAAGCTCTCGACGCTGGCCAGCGTCAGGTCACGGCCGTTGTAGTTGAGGACGATGCCGAGGACACGCCCCCGGCCGGGCGGCGAGGCGGCGGGCAGGGTCACGACGCCAGGAGGTGCCGCGCGATCACCAGACGCTGCATCTCGCTCGTTCCCTCGTAGATCGTCGTCACGCGGACGTCGCGGTAGAGCCGGGCGATCTCGTAGTCCTCGCAGAAGCCGTTACCGCCGTGGATCTGCAGCGCGTCCCAGCAGGCGCGGTTGGCAGCCTCGGAGGCGAAGGCCTTGGCCTGCGAGGCGAAACGACCGGCGTCCGAGCGCCGCTCGGAGACCAGCGCCGCCTGCTGCAGCAGGGCCCGCGACGCCGCGAGGTCGGTCGCCATCCGCGCCAGCACGAAGCGAATCGCCTGGTGCTCGGCGATCGGCACGCCGAACTGCTCGCGCTCCTTGGCGTAGGCGACAGCGAGCTCGAGCGCGCGCTGATGCATGCCGACCGCCTGGGCGGCGATTCCCAGCCGCGAATGATCGAGCGTCGCCAGGGCGATCTTGAATCCCTGCCCGATCTCGCCCAGCCGGAACTCGTCGGGCACGCGCAGGGCCTCGAAGTAGATCGCGCCGGTGTTGGAGGCGCGCAGGCCGAGTTTGTCCTCGCCGGCGCCGCGCCGGAAGCCGGGCCACTCCGCCGAGACGACGAACGCGGTGATGCCGCGCTTGCCCGCCGCCGGATCGGTCTTGGCGAAGACCACGAACCACTTCCCCACCCCGGCATGGGTGATCCAGGCTTTCTGGCCGTCGAGAAGCCAGGACTCGCCGTCGCGCCGCGCCGTCGTGGTCATCCCCGCCGCGTCGCTCCCCGATCCCGGCTCGGTCAGGCCGAAGCCGCCGAGCGTCCGTCCCGACGCGAGCTCCGGCAACACCCGTCGTCCGAGCTCCCGGCTGCCGAACCGCGCGATCGGCCACTGGCAGACCGAGTTGGTCACGCTCATCGAGACCGCGGTGGAAGGGCAGACGCGCGCGATCTCCTCGACCGCCAGACAGTAGGTCAGCGGCGACTGCCCGGCGCCACCGAGCTCCTCCGGCACCAGCATGCCGAGCAGACCCATCTCGCCCATCTCGGCGAGGATCCCGGCGGGGAACTCGTGCCGCTGATCCCGTTCGCGGGTCCCGGGGCGGATGCGCTCCTCGGCGAACCGCCGGACCTCCTGGCGCAGCAGCTCCTGCTCCTCAGTCAGGGAGAAATCGACCGGCATGACGGAGACTCAACCTTCCTTGAGGATCCAGTCGGAGATCACCAGCTTCTGGATCTCGCTCGTGCCCTCGTAGATCTCGGTGATGCGCGCGTCGCGGAAGAAACGCTCGACGTCGTACTCGCGGGTGTAGCCGTATCCGCCGTGGATCTGCAGCGCCTTGCTGGTGACGCGCTGCGCCATTTCGGAGGCGAAGAGCTTCGCTTGCGCCGCCTCGAGGCTGTAGCGCTTCTGGGTCATCTTCGTCCAGGCGGCCTTGTACACCAGGAGCCGCGCCGCGTCGAGCTCCATCGCCATGTCGGCGAGGTAGAACTGGATCGCCTGGAACTCGGCGATCGGCCGGCCGAACTGCCGCCGCTCCTTGGCGTAGGCGAGGGCAGCCTCGAAGGCGCCCTGGGCGATCCCCACCGCCTGGGCGGCGATGCCGATCCGCCCACCGTCGAGCGTCGCCATCGCGATCTTGAAACCCTCGCCCTCCTCGCCCAGTCGCTGGGCGACCGGCACGCGCATCCCCTCGAAGAAGAGCTGGGTGGTGCCGGAGGCCTGCACGCCGAGCTTGTACTCGTGGTGGCCGCGCGCGAAACCGGGAGTGTCGGTGGGCACGATGAACGCCGTGATGCCCTTGTGCTTCTTCTCCGGCTGACTGTTGGCGAAGACCAGCGCGACGTCGGCGTGGGTGCCGCAGGTGATGAACACCTTGCTGCCGTCGATCACGTACTCGTCCCCCTCCCGCCGCGCCGTGCTGCGCAGGGATCCCGCGTCGCTCCCCGCTTCCGGCTCGGTGAGCGCGAAGCAGCCCAGCTGCTCGCCGGCGGCGAGCGGGGAGAGGAAGCGGCGCTTCTGCTCTTCGTTGCCGAAGCGCAGCAGTGGGTCGCAGACCAGGGAGTTGTTCACCGACAGGATCACGCCGCTCGAGGCGCAGACCTTGGAGATCTCCTCCATGACCACGCAGTAGGCGAGCATGTCCATGCCGGCGCCGCCGTAGGCCTCCGGCACGTAGACCCCGGTGAGCCCGAGCTCGCCGGCCTGGCGGAAGTAGTCGAGAGGGAATTCGCCCGAGGCGTCGATCGCCTTGGCGCGCGGCGCCACCACGTCGGCGGCGAAACGCCGCACCATGTCGCGCAGCAGGGTCTGTTCTTCGTTGAGCTCGATCTGCATCGTTGCCCTCGCGGCGATGCTAGCAGCCGGAGCCGACCGGCGACCACCGGCGGCTCGAGGTCGAGCGGCCGGAGCGGGGGCTTGGCCGCGGGCGCCGACCTGCGACAGAATCCGCGCATGGCCAGTGAGAACCCGAGACTCGGCTATTCCGAGGTCGAACTGCGCAGTTATCTCCCCTCCGGATGGGGCCTCCGTCCGGGAAGCGCCGAGAGCTGGGACGCCAAGAAGCGGATCTGGAGCATCGAGGTCTACGACTCGGCCGACAACCTCTGGCCCCTCCAGGTCGCGGCGCGGGACGCCGAGGCCGCCGGCCGGCTCGAGGCTCTGCGCAAGAGCGTCGACCGGCTCTACCGCGTCGCCCTCGCCTGACCCCCCGAGCTCGCTCAGGCCGGCTTGGCCGCTTGCGGCCGGCTTCCCGGCTTCACGGCGGTCGAGCCGTCCGCGCAGAGCGGGCAGGCCTCCGGGCGATAGGTCGGCAGGTCGAGCCTCAACAGACCGGCGTAGGGCACCGTGAACCCGTGCCGGCCGCCGCTACGGTCGATGATCGACCCGATGGCGACGAGGCGGCCGCCGGCGGCTTCGGCCAGGGCGGCCGTCTCCAGCGTCGACTTGCCGGTGGTCACCACGTCCTCGACCACGGCCACCCGCTCCCCCGCGGCGATCGCGAAGCCCCGTCGCAGAGCCAACCGCTCCCCTTCGCGCTCGGCGAAGCGGAACGGCACGCCCAGCGCCGCCGCGACCTCGTGGCCGATGATCACCCCGCCCAGGGCCGGCGCCAGGATCGAGTCGGGGCGTTCACCGGCGAGCTCGCTGGCGAGCGCCTCGCCGACCGCGCGCGCCCGGCGAGGGTCCTCCAGCAGCAGGGCGCACTGCACGTAGGCCGGGGAATGGAGCCCCGACGAGAGCAGGAAGTGTCCCCGGCGGAGCGCGCCGCTCGCCTCGAGCATCGCCTCCAGCCGCTCAGCCTTCGCCACCGTTCGCCTCCTTGCGCTTGATCTCGTACTGCTCCATCTTCTTGTAGAGGTTGCTGCGCGGCGTGTCGATGGCGATCGCCGTCTGGGTCACGTTCCAGTTGTGCTCGGCGAGCTTCTGCACCAGGAAGAGCTTCTCCGCCTGATCGCGGAACTCGCGCAGGGTCTTGAGGCCCTGGAAGGCCTGGCCGAGCTCCTCGCGCCCCCCGCCCAGCGCGGCGGCGACGATCTCCCGCCCGATGGAGTCCCCCGGCGAGAGGATCAACAACCGCTCGACCAGGTTGCGCAGCTCGCGCACGTTCCCCTTCCAGGGATGCGCCTGGAGCATCTCGATGCCCTCGACGGTGAACCGCTTGCGGCGGTAATTGTTGCCTTCGCAGAAGCGGCGCGCGAAGTGCTCGACGAGGAGCGGGATGTCCTCCAGCCGCTCGCGCAACGGCGGGGTGCGGATCGGCACGACGTTGAGGCGGTAGAAGAGATCCTCGCGGAACCTGCCGCTCTTGATCTCGCCCTCCAGCTCCCGGTTGGTCGCCGCCACGACGCGCACGTTCACCCGCACGACCCGGTCCGCGCCCACCGGCTCGACGTCGCCGCTCTCCAGCACCCGGAGCACCTTCGCCTGGGTGCGGGCCGACATGTCCCCGACCTCGTCGAGGAAGATCGTCCCGCCGTCGGCCGCCACGAACTTGCCGGTCTGCTTGCGCACCGCGCCGGTGAAGCTCCCCTTCTCGTGCCCGAACAGCTCGGACTCGATGAGCTCCTCGGGAATCGCCGCGCAGTTGACCTGGACGAAGGTCTGGCCCCGGCGCTGCGACAGCCCGTGGATGGCGCGCGCCACCAGCTCCTTGCCGGTGCCGCTCTCGCCGCTGATCAGCACGGTCGCCGGGCTCGGCGCGGCGAGATCGATCGTCTCGCGCAATCGCCGCATCGCGGGGGACGTGCCGATGAGGTCGACACCGTCGCTGGTCGCCGGCTGCCGGCTCTCGCGCTGCAGACGGTAGGCCTCCACCGCGTTGCGCAACGAAAGCAGGACCCGCTCGCGCTGCAGGGGCTTCTCGAAGAAGTCGAACGCGCCGCGCCGCGTGGCCTCGACGGCGGTCGCCACGTCGGCATGCCCCGAGAGCACCAGCACCGGCATCTCGTAGCCCCGCTCGCGCAGCGCCTTGAGGGTCTCCAGACCGTCCATCTCGGGCATCCGGATGTCGAGCAGGATGGCGTCGGGCGGCCGTTCGCGAGTCTTCTGGAGGGCCTCGAGGCCGTGGATCGCCTCCTCGACGCGGTAACCCTCGAATTCGAGGATCATCCGCAGGCTCTCGCGAATGGCGGGCTCGTCGTCCACGATCAACACGGAGGCTCGCGACACGGCGCACATCGCGGGGCAGTGTAACAAAAGAAAAAGGGCCGGTTCGGCGTCGAACCGGCCCTCGCGTGAGGCGAAGCGCGTGGCGCTAGGGCACGCGCACCACGGCGAAGAAGTTGACGTCGCGATCGCTGCGTCCGCGGGCGTCGACCCGCTTGACGTAGAGGCGCAGGAACGAGCCCGACGGCGCCGCCTCGACCGCCTTCTCGAACGCGCGCACGTTGGCCACCGGCTGGCCGTTGACCTCGACGATCAAGTCGCCTTCGCCGACTCCCTCGTCGTAGAGCGGGCTCGCGGCGGCGACCTCGCGCACCAGCACACCCTCGACGCCGTCGGCGAGCCGCAGGTTCTGGCGCAGCGCCGGGGTGAGGTCCTGGTACTCGAGCCCGAGCCAGTCCACGCCGTTGCTCGACCCCTCCTTGGCGTCGGCCTCGACGGTCTGGTCTCCCTGACGCTCGGTGAGCTCCACCTGCAGCTTCATCCGCTTGGCGTCGCGCAGCAGCTCGAGCTCGACCTTGCGCCCCGGCCCCTGCGCCGAGACGTAGTCGATGAGATCGCGCGTCTCCTTGATCTTCCGTCCGTCGACCGCCACCACGACGTCGCCGTGCTTGAGGCCGGCCTTCTCGGCCGGCGAGCCCTCGACGACCTGGGTCACCAGGGCGCCCCCGGCCTCGCTGAGCCCGAACGCCTGGGCGCGCTCGTAGTCGAGGTTCGCGATGTTCACCCCGATGTAGCCGCGGCTGACCTTGCCCTTCTCCTTGAGCTGGGGCAGCACCGCCTTCAAGGTGTTGACCGGCACCGCGAAACCGATGTTCTCGGCGCCCCAGTTCATCGCCGTGGCGATGCCGACCACCTCCCCGGCGAGGTTGACCAGCGGTCCACCCGAGTTGCCCCGGTTGATCGCGGCGTCGGTCTGGATGAAGTTCTCGAACGAGCTGTCGCGCATCAAGCCGATCGAGCGGCCTTTCGCGCTCACCACGCCGACCGTCACCGTATGGTCGAGCAGCAGGGGGTTGCCGATCGCCATGACGTAGTCGCCGACCCGCAGCCGGTCGGCGTCGCCCAGCGGCAGGAAGGCCAGGTTCGTCCCGGCGTCGATCTTCAACAGAGCGAGGTCGGTCGCCGGATCGACCCCCTTGATCTCGGCGTCGTAGTAACGCTCCTCGAGTCGCACCCGCAGCTTGGTCGCGCCCTCGACCACATGGTGGTTGGTCACCACGTAGCCGTCCGCGCTCACCACGAAGCCGCTGCCCCCCGAGTCCGAGCGGTACTCGCGTTGGTCGTCGCCCTCCGGCCGGGAGCGCGGACCGAAGAAGAAGTCGAACGGGTCCTGGCCTCCGTGGTAGCTCCGGTTGCGCCCCTTCTCGATGGTCTGTGCTTCGATCGAGACGACCGCCGGAAGCACCTTCTCCGCGAGGTCGGCGAACGACGGGAGGTAGCCGGTACCTGCCCGAACCGCGGCGGGCGCTTGCGGCCCGGGGTCGGGCCCTGGGGCGGCTGCCCCGGAGGTGCTGAGATTGAGTCCGCCGGCGAGGACCATGCCGAACACCACGGCGCCGAACACCAGAGCCAACGTGGTGACCTGCCGGCTGCGAGACGAGGACGACGACATCGAGAGTTCTCCTTTCGAGAGCGCGCGAAAAGGTCCAGCGCGAACCTCCGAAGCAAGCGACGTGCCGAGTCGTGCCGACGCCTGGCGCGAGCGCGCCCCGGGTCCGAGCCACGCGCGACGCCAATCTGGCGCGCCGCCCGGCAGCGCGACCAGCCTTCGCCTTGCCATCGCCAGGTCGGCGCGCTATCATCGGCAGTCGCCAGCTTGCCTGACTCGTGGAAGGTGGGCCGTGTAGCCCACCTTTTTCGTTGTCTGGAGAGCCCGGTCGGAATGGCTGAAGCGCGGATCGACCCCCAGTTGCGCGAAGAGCTCGCCGCGATCGCCGGCGAGCGCGGCTGCGAGTTGGTGCGCGTCGAGTACCAGGGCGGGATGCTGCGCCTGATCCTCGATCGAGCCGAAGGGGTTCGTCTGGAGGACTGCGAGGCGGTCTCGAAACAGGTCTCGGCGCTCCTCGACGTCGCCGACTTCGGGCGGGGCCGTTACACGCTCGAGGTCAGCTCACCCGGGCTCGACCGCCAGCTCTACGGCCCGCGTGACTACTCCCGATTCGTCGGGCGTCGCGTTCGTGTCCGCTACGCGGACCGGGAGACCGGGCGCAGGGCGACGGTGGTGGGTCGCCTGGCAGGCTTCCGCGAAGCGGCGGAAGAGATCGACCTCGCGGAGATCGAGGGTGGCCGCGAGTTGACGCTGCGCCTGACGGACATTCAAATGGCGCGTCTGGAGATCGAGTGGTAGGAACCAAGGGTATGGCACAGACAGCGACGGCCGAGATCAACCTGGGAGAGGTCCTTCGCCAGGTCGCGCGGGAGAAGGAGATCGACTACGAGCGCTGGGTGGCCGCGCTCGAGGACGCCATGGCTTCGGCGGCCAAGAAGCAGCACCGGATCAAGGAGCCGGTGCGCGCTTCCTGGAACCAGGAGACCGGCAAGTTCGAGGCCTGGATCGTCAAGAAGGTCGTCGAGCTGGTCGAGGACCCCGCCGCCGAATGGACGGTCGAGGAGGCGCAGGCGCACAAGCCCGACGCCGCCGTCGGCGACGAGATCCTGATTCCGATCTCCACCGAGGGCCTCGGCCGCATCGCCGCGCAGTCCGCCAAGCAGGTGCTCTACCAGCGCGTGCGCGAGGCGGAGCGCGAGAAGATCTACAACGAGTACATCGACCGCGTCGGCGAGGTGGTCAACGGTACCGTCAAACGTTTCGAGCGCGGCGACATCATCGTCGACCTGGGCCGCACGGAGGCGATCGTGCCGCGCGCCGAGCAGGCGCGCCACGAGCGCTACAGCCAGGGCGAGCGCATCC
>CAYZWR010000016.1:0-39621 GCA_964481735.1 uncultured Thermoanaerobaculia bacterium | reverse complement strand
GTCTATCCCAGGGGGTGCCAGACTTTTGACCCCCTCCCCCGTTTTCGCCTTGTTTTCAAGGATTTTTAATTTTACACTGGTTTTCAAGGCTTTTCTGCGGTTTTGAGCGGGCGGCTCAACTTAAAACCTTCGCATTTCAAGCCCTTTTTGCTATGTTTTTTCGCCTTGTTTTCTGGCCTTTACGCATAGCCTGGCGTCAGTCTGTCGCGGATCGCGACGACGCCCGCTCTATTGTCCCTGGGCCGTCTTCCGATCATGGCACCGCTTGCACAGCGACTGCCAGTTCCGCTGGTCCCAGAAGAGTTCGGGGTCGCCGCGGTGAGGGACGACGTGATCCACGACCGTGGCGGCGATGACGCGGCTGCCGGCGTGGCACGTCATGCAGAGCGGATGCTCGGCGAGGAAGGAGGCCCTCGCCTTGCGCCAGCGGGCGTCATACTGCCGTGCTGCCGCGTGAGGACGCCGGGCTTCGGGCGGTCGCCGCGGCTGCCGTGCTCGGTGCGGTGTCGGCGCGTAAGGCACCGTGGTTTCTCCCGCATGAACTAACGACCGTTTCCTGCAGGCCGTCAACGCCCAGGCTGAAGCGGGAGCGGATCTCCCGCATGGCCAGGTAGCCCATCTGTCGAACCGACTCCGGCGTGAGGCCGAGCTTCCGACCGACCTCGGCCGCGGACAGGCCGTTGAGAAGACGCTCGCGGAGGATCTCCGCGTACCGCTTGCCGAGGCCGTCGCAGAGCCTTTCGAGGGTGATGGCCACGTCCTCGCGATCTTGATGCGAGTGCAGGGGCTCGGCGGCGGCTTCGCACGTGAAGGGCACGAAGCGGATCTGGCTGCCCTGGTCGCGCAGGCGGCGGATATGACGGCGCGAGATCTCGCCCTGCCGGCTGGCCGCGAAGTCGAGCATGGCGCCGCGGACCCGTTTCGAGGCGTACGTCCAGTAGCTGGCGGCGTTGTGGGCGTTGCCGATGTAGCGCTGGGCGGCGCGGATCGCCGCGACGAGGCCGTGCTGGCAGAGGTCCGGCAGGTCCGACTCCGGCAGCGAGAACTTGCGGCGGATCCCGGCGGCGGCGATCTGGATCCGGTCCTCATGAAGATGGGCCATGCCCGCCGGAGACTGGGGCGTGCCGCGACGCCGCTTGGGCGCCGGCCGCTCTCGACGGCGCACGCCGCGGTTCTGGTCGGCGGCGCCCGGGCCGGGGCGCTGACTCTTTAGCTGCTGCATGGGCGGGCGAAGGCTTCAATCCATCGAAACCTGCATCGTCCGGCAGCGGCGCCAGACGGTGCAACTGCCCTCATTTTATTTCCGTGGATATTTTCAGCTGCGCCACTTCTATGCGAAAAGTGAATCGCTCGCCTTCAGCGCGCCCCGGCCCGAGATCAGTTCCAGCGTCCGCAGCCGGCCCAGGGCGTTGTTGAAGCCGCCTCCGCTGGGCTCGTAGCCGGCGGCGGCGGCGACCTCCTCCTTCGTCAATTCCTCCGGGTAGCGGCCGCAGAGTATCTCGAGCACGGCGGCCTCGGCCTTCGGCAGATCGCGCTTCCATTGGTCGATGAGCGCCTGCCCGCTGGGCAGCGGCTGCACCGCCCCCAGGGCCTCGGCGCCGGCGTCCGTCGCCTGGAGCAGGTCGCCGTGGCCGTTGAGGTAGCCGGCGGAGCGCAGCGAGCCCAGGGCGTTGTTGAAGCCGCCGCCGCTGGCGGCGTAGCCGGTGAGGATGGCGACCTTGGATTTCGGGCTGGGCCCGTGCTGCACCAGGGCCGTGAGGATCAGCCGCGGCGCCTTGGCCAGCGCTGCGTCCGCAACCCTCTCGGGCCGCTGCGGTTGTAATTTCGTGTGCGTTTTATTCCCCGAATTATTCGCAGGTTTATGCGTCGCCGGCGGCTTGGGTGCAGCGGCCGGCGCCGTGGCCTTGGAAATCAGCGTGCACGCCTGGGCGACCATTTCCGCCGTCTCACGAAAATGGCTCAGCCGATCCCGGACGTCATAGAGCAACTTCTTCTCGGCCTCGGTCAGCACCGGCACCTCGACGCGTTCGACCTTGATCTGGGCGGCTGCCGGCTTCGTCGCCAGGTCCTTCTCCAGCTTCGCGATCTTCGCCTTGAGGGCCGTCCGGTCGTTGGCCTTCGACTCCTCGACCGCGGTGCGCATCTGCTCGCCGAGTTTCGCCAGGTCGACGACTCGCAGCGACTTCGGCGTGCGGACAGCCTGGCCGGCCTTCGGCGTGGCCCCGCTGTCGAAAGTCTCCTTGTGGCGGACCTTGAACCGCTGGAAGATGCCCGCCTCGTCGGGCCAGCCCGGGGCCCACATCCAGGCCGTGCCGATCGGCAGCGAGGGCAGGCTCTCGATCATCGCCTCGGTCTGGCTGCCGATGTCGTGGAGTTCGACCCACTCCTTCACCGGGGCCAGGTCCTTCGGATGGCTGATCCGCAGGCAGGTGAGGATTCCGCACATCGTCAGGATGTCCTTGTTGATCACCGCCGGCCGCTGGCTGATGAGCGTGCAGCCGATGCCGCGGATGCCGCCGCGGCGGACGATGTCGTTCATGGCGCCGAGCGTGCGGCCGTCCTCGATCGCGAAGGTGCGCTGCGGGGCGTAGGCGTCGCACTCGTCCGCGATCAGGTGCAGGGCCTCGCGGTTGAGCCGGTAGAGCGTCTCCAGGAACGGAGCCAGGAAGCGCAGCGCCTCGGCCTTGCGGAAGTGCGACAGGTCGAGGATGGCGCTGAACCGCTCCTTCACCGCCGCGGCGGCGAGGATCTCCCCGGCCCGCTCCTCGAGCGGCACGTCGGCGTGGTCGCCGCCGAAGACGTGGATCGGATAGCCGCCCTCGGGCTTGCCGTCGTGGCCGGCCCGCAGCCCGTACCAGGCGCCGGTATAGTCGATGACGAGGACCTGCTGGCGGAGCCGCAGAAGCTCTTCGGCCTGGACGCCGGCGAGGTAGCTCTTGCCCACGCGCTTGCGGGCGAGGATCGCCTGGGTCTGCGTGATGAAGTCGATCGGCAGGGACAGGCCGTCGCCGAGGTGGAGTTTCTGCTGGCTCATGATGCGCGTGCCTTGAATGGTACGAGTGGCTGGGCGTAGCCGACCATCAGCGGATGCTTCGGTTGGCCGCTTTTGGTGGTGCCGAGGCAGTGCGGGTCTTGTGCCATCACTGCAGCCATTGCATTCGTGTAGTGATGATTCAGCCGCTTGCCGCCGACTCGGTTGCCCCAGGCCAGTACCAGTTTTGTCACCACCTGCACCTTTCGCACCGACAGCAGGTGCTTGTAGTTCTCAGGCCCGAACGGGTCCGCCACCTCCAGAAGCTCCCGCTCGTCCGTGGCCCGGTACGCGAACACATTGCGGACGCTGATGCTGCCAAAGCCGTTGCACTTGGCGAACCCGACGCATTTGCGGATCGTGGCGTCGTCCTCGGTCGCATCGGCCGTGGACGGGTTCTGCATTACAAACACCAGGGTCGCCCGGTCGCTGTCCCAAATTCGCCAGAGGTGGTAGCGGTACAGTCCGCACTCGCTGAGGATCGCGCCGTTCATCGGCTCCGGATCGTTGCTGAAAAGGTCGTTCATGGCCGCGGCTCCGGGCGCGTCAGGCTGCTAGGCTGTGGGGGGGGGCAGGAATCGCTTCGCCCCGTCGACCATGCGCTTCAATTCCGCGACCGCCTCGGGCCCCTGCTCGTCGGCCATCTTCTGCAGGATTGGCAGACCGCTTTCGATCGAGGCCTCGACCTCGGCCCGAGTCGCGGTCCGGCCCTCGGCCCACCAGGAGACGGACTCGGGCCAGCCCAGTCGGAACAGCACGCCGTCGCCGGCAACTTCGAGCGTATGGCTCTGCGTCGTCCAGAGGGCCGTCACGCCGGGATTCCGCATGATGGCCACGCCCGGCGGTTCGTGGTGCTGCGGCAGGTCGTTTTCGCGGCGGCACATATGCGGCTTGGTCAGGAACGGGCACGCCTGGACGCTGAACTCGGCGCAGGTCAGGTGCGACGCAGGCTCCGACGAGACGCG
Source organism: uncultured Thermoanaerobaculia bacterium (assembly GCA_964481735.1). GTDB lineage: Bacteria > Acidobacteriota > Thermoanaerobaculia > Multivoradales > JAGPDF01 > JAGPDF01. Next base: position 35,625 of record CAYZWR010000016.1, on the reverse strand, counting down.
GTTGACCGTGCACATCGGCCCGATGACGAATGTCTTCTCGATGCCGAGCGGCTCGCCGCAGACCCAGCAGAGCCGTCGCTTGATCGCCGCGTCGAGCTTGCGGCCATCCATGCAGCGAAACTCCGGCTTGCCGTCGACCCAGCCGACGAACCAGGGCACGGGATAGCCGCGTTCGTCGATCGGCAGTTTCGCGATCGCCGGCGGCAACGGCGGGAGGCCGGGGCGGAGCGGATGGCTGGTCATGACTTGGCCTGGGGCTTGAGTTGTTTCCGTCGGGCCACGCGGACCGACTTTCGATCGACGTGCAGTCGCAGTTCATCCTCGGTGACCGTCGCCGTGCGTCGCCGGCCGCGGGCGTAGTACGCCACCTCGTAGAGGACTTCGTCGCGGCGGATCACGGCGGCGGTGATGACGCCGAGCATTCCCTCGGGCAGGAGCTTGTCGTGCTGCTGCCCCTCGTAGCCGACCGGCTGCAGCAGGCACCGCGTGCCGGGCGCGTAGACCTCGAGGTCGGCGGTCATGACAGCGCCCCCGCGTTGGCGACCGCGAGCAGGACGTCGGCGTGGCACGGCGCGCACTGGTCGCACTTCACGCCCAGGGGCAGGCCGTCCCAGTGGGCCGGGCAGAGCCGGCACCAGCAGGCCAGGTCGATGCCCGACAGAAACGCGATCGCGTCCCCGCGGAGGGGCCGCTGGCCGCTCTCGCGGATCCAGGCGGCGTAGTGGGCGATGCAGGCCAGCAGTGCGGGGCGCAGCTTGCCCACCGGGCGGTAGGGATTGCCCCATCGCGTGGTGCGGTCGACCTTCACCGCGCCGGCGGGCATCCGCCAGCCCTTCTCCCGGCTCAGCTTGATCCGCTTCGGCATGGCCGCTTGCTCCGCTTGTCGGGCTCCCGGTCGAGCAGCCGGCGATAGTGGTGCTCGGCCTTGGCCAGGGCCTTGAGGAACTCCTGGAAGTCCTCGGCGGGGCCGCACATCTTCTCGCCGTGGCGCTTCGTGAGGATCCGGAGTGCACCGGCCAGCCACTCGAGGCCGACGCCGCCGTGGGGGATTGTCATCGGTCACCCGGCCTTCTGCTTGCGGACACCCTTCACTTCGACGTCGATGTCCGCCTGGACCTCCGCGAGCGCGGCCGTCAGCAGGTTCGCGATCGAAACGATGCCGAAGATGCTGGCGCCCGGACGCGGCGAGATCCGGATCGTCTCGCCCTTCGAACCCGTCCAGGTCCAGGGGCAGACGTTGCTGACGATCTCCGCGTCCTTGGCCAGCTTGCCGGGCGGCGCCGCCGGCCGCTTCGCCTCCTGCACTTTCGCCGCGACCTGGCTGCGGGGCAGCTTCTTCGCCGCGGCCTCCTCGGCCAGGCCGGACTGCTGAGCCCGCGGAGCCTTGGACACCTCGTAGGCGGCCGAGGGGGTGAGCTTGCCGCTCTCGACCTGGCCCTGGACCGCCTCGGGCAGCCGGAGCAGTGCGAGGGCCCGAGTCACCTTGGCGGGGTGGACGTGCAGCCGCTCGGCGAGGCGCCGGTCGTTCCAGCCGCGGCTCTTCTTCAGCCGCTGGTAGGCCCGCGCCTGCTCCATCGGCGTGAGATCCACGCGGAGGGCGTTCTCGATCAGTTGCAGTTCGAAGCGGTCCTCGGGGCCGACGTCGTGCCAGACGATGCAGCGGAGGTGGCCGAAGCCGACCATCTTCGCGGCCCGGAAGCGGCGCTCGCCGGCGAGGATCCGGTACTTGCCGGCCTTCTCCTCCCAGGTGACGACGCAGGGCTGCAGTTGGCCGAAGTCCTTCAGCGAATCGGCCAGGTGGCGAAGCTCCGCCGCGTCGAACTCCCGCCGCGGCTGGTCCTCGCCGCAGTAGAGGCGGTCGAGTTCGATGCACGCGCCCTGCTCGTCGCGGAGACGGCCCTGGAAGCGGCGGTCGCCAGCGGCCGGCAACGCGGGGGCGTTGCCCCCCTGGATCGAGGCGGCGACATTGCCGCCGAGCTTCTGGGCGAGTTTGTTGCGGTTGCTCATGATGCCTCCGATTCAAATAACCGTGGAGTGACGTTGCTTCGTTTGGAATTGATGAGCAAGACCTCGGGCGCCTCGTTCCTTCCTTTGCCTCGTCTGCCACTGCTCACGAGTGCTTTCGCGGTGGGGCAATTTAGAACGGCCCAGTTCGGATACAGATCATTCAAGCGGGGATCGGCGTAGTAGCTCACCACGACGCGGGCTTTACGGAATCGCCTCAATAACTCCGCCAATCGCTGGTGATCCGCGCCTTCGAAGTCGTGGACGTATTTAGCGCCTTTGACGAGGTAAGGTGGATCGGCGTATATGACGACACCGACATCATCTTCAATCTTGCTGATTATCTCCATTCCGCACCGAGAGAGGATCGTGACCGAACGCAGCCGTTCGTGCCAAGCTGGTATTGATTCGACCGCAGCAAGGAAGCGAGTTGCGGCGTGTCCGCCAGACTTGGTGAACCTGGCACAGAAGCCTTGGTTGTACGACGCCGTGCCCGCGACTCCGTTCATCCCCATCCACGAGCACAGGAAGAACTGAAATGCTCGGTCGGGACTGGGCGAGGAAGTCGCAGGCAGGCGACCGGCCTTTTTCCAAGCCTTGGCTTCGCGTCGAAATAAAGCTTCGTGCATCAATGTTCGGGATAGGCGTTCGTACAGATTCACGGCGAGCGATTCAGATTGCAGCACTAAGGCCAAGTTGATGAGATCGCCATTCAGGTCATTCACGGTCTCCATTGGAACGACCTTCTTCGCCAGCAGCACCGCCATGGAGCCACAGAATGGTTCGTAGTAAGCGGAGTGGTCACCCATCTCCTGAACGATTCGATGCGCGAGCGTTCTCTTGGAGCCAAACCAAGGCGCGATGGCGGTGATCCGTGGCTGAGTCATGGTTGTCACGCCGCGGCCTTCGCTTCCCGGGTTTCCGCCCGCCGCAGGACCTCGCCGGCGACGTCGTCGATCGCCGCCGCGGCCTTGCAGTGCGGCCGGTAGATCCCGATCGGCTGCCGGGCGACGATCGACTCGGCCAGGGCCGTGGCCCGCGGCACCTCCGCCGCGAAGACGCCCGTGCCGTGGATCTGCCGGAGACGCTCGGCGTAGACCGCATGCAGGCTGTTCCGCTGCACCATCGTCAGCAGGTAGCCGAGCAGCCGGGCGCCGGGGTTGAGTCCCGCCTGGACGCCGGCGATCTCCCGGACCACGGCGGCGATGCCCTGGGCGCCGTAGTCCTCCGGCTGCAGCGGCACCACGACGCCGTCGGCGGCGACGACGGCCGCCCGGGAGAGTAGCTGCAGGTTCGGCGGGCAGTCGATGAGGCAGAGGTCGTAGTCGCCGGCGATGGCTACGATCGCGTCGCGCAGCGCCGTCTGGGCGTCGCCGGCGGCGTCGGGCCGGGCGGCGTTGAAGTCGGCGGCCGCCGCGTGCCCCGGGACCAGGCCGAGGCGGACCGCCGGGCGGCCGCGGCCGCCGGCGAACTCGATCGATCGCACCAATGGTACCAGGCCCGACCAGCCGGCAAAGACCGCGGCGACCGACTCCCCGTCGGCGATCGCCGCGTCGGGGCCGAGCAGGCCCTGTGTCAGCGACGCCTGCGGATCCGCATCGATGAGCAGCACGCGCCGGCCGGCCAGCGCGAACGCGCCGGCCAGGTGATGGCAGCAGGACGTCTTCCCGACGCCGCCCTTGCGGTTGAGGAACGCGATCGTGATCATTGGCCGCTCCGGAGTTCGGGATGCCCCGCGGGATCGTGATCGAAAGGCTCGTCGGGAAATCGATCGAGTGCGATCCGCTGCTTTTGCAATGGCCGGCCATCGATGCAGAGGATGATCTTCCGGCGGCGGTCCAGGCACGAATCGCACACGGCCGCGGTCGCACCATCCGCCGGCAGCCCGCACTGGACGCAGCCCCATCCCGTTCCGGGCTGCGGGGCCCGGCGGCTGAGCATGACCAGGTTCCGGACGTTCACAAGGCCGCCGCAGGCGCAGCATCCGCCCAGGTCGAAGTCAGGCACAGCGGGCCTCCCGCCGGCGGGCGTCGCGCTTCTTCTGCAGGGCCCAGATCACGCCGCGGGTGCAGCCGTACTTCGCGGCGATCTGCCGGTGCGTCAGCGTCCGGGCCGGGTTGTTCAGTTCGGCAAGGATGCACGCCTTCGTTTCCGGGGCGACCAGGTTGCGGCGGCGGGTGGCGACCGCCGGCCGCTCTCGCTCTTCGCCGGCCAGCAGCCGTTCCGTCTCTTCCTCCCACCAGGGGGGCTTGCATCGAAGTTGCTCGGCGATGATCGCGTCGAGGTCCTCGTCCGTCTCGTCCTCCACGCGTTCCCGGGCGATGCGCCGCGCCTCGTCGCTCGACCAGCAGGCGCGGCACCAGCGGCCCTTGCAGCCGACGCCGCAGCGCTCGCACTCGGCGATCTGGTCGCTCTTTCTCATGGTCTCACGAACTCCCGGGCCGGGTCGCCCTCGGGCCGCCGGCGGTGGCTTTCGGGGTGGCGGTCCCAGCCCGCCGGCTCCCCCTCGCCGTCCCATGCCGTCATCGCCGCGACCGCGGCGTCGACGCTCGGAAAGTCCCAGACGTCGTTGAAGCCGCCGTCCTCGAAGTCCGCCGTCGTGATCCCGAGGCGGGCCTTCCCGAAAAACAGCGGTAGCACGATCAGCACGCGACCGTCGGGCAGTGGCCGACGGCCAAGCTCGAGCGGCCAGACGCCGGTCAGTTCAGGAGCCATGGCCGGCCTCGCGTCGGGCCGCGGTCCGGCCCAGGCCGGTGAGCGCGTAGAGTTTCGGGCCCATCCTCTGCAGCATGCCGCCGTGCACCAGGCCGCCGTGGCCCATGAGCAGGGACAGCACCCGGTTGGAATCCGCGAACTGCGGATAGCCCCTCAGGCCGAACGCCGTCGGGTTGAATTCCCAGGCGGCGACGATCAGCGCTTCGGCGCTGAACGGGCTCTGGCCTTTCGCCTCGAGCGCCGCGGCGGCCAACAGGATCTGTTCACTGCGGCTCATGGTTCACTCCTCGCCGTCATCGTCGATGTCGCTGTCGTCCTCGAGGTCCGAATCCTCGAAGTCGTCGTCGTAGTCCAGGTCGTCGAGATCGCTGTCGTCCTCGACGTCGCTGTCCTCGACGTCGTCCAGGTCCTCGTCGACGAGTCCGTCGTCGGGCGTTGAATCCGGCATGATGCCTCTCCTCGGGTTCAGGTCAGTTGCCAGCGGCCGCGGTCCTCGCGGAACCAGTCCGGCCGCTCCGCCAGCCGGGCCTTCACGCTGAAGACCGGCAGCATCGTCTCCTCGGAAATCACCTCCACCGTCGACGGCCCGAGCTTCTCCAGGGCCTCGCGGACGTCCTCCTGCTGGCACTCGCGGATCGCCGCGGGATCCGTGTCGCTGCTCAGTCGCCGCTGCCCAGACGCCTGAGCCACTCTTCGCCGGCCTTCGTCAGCCGCCACGGGGCTAAACGGTTCGGGCCGGTCCTCTCGAAGTTCGGACTCCCATGGAGTGCCGTGCGGACTGCCAGCGGCTGTAGTTTCGTGGCGATCAGCAGGTCCCCCACTCTGCAAGGGCCGTCCTTGAGCACGTGGGCGATCGCTTCCTGGTGCTTTGCCGCCGCGGACTCCGTTGTCGCGGCGGCGGGGCTTTTTTTCGGGTCAGCACTCCTTGCGGGGGGGGGGGGGCAGCGGCGATGATGGCGCCGCGGCGTCGCCGGCGAACTCGGCCCGCATGGCGACGAGCAGCGCCCGGCGGGCGTCGAGGTCCGCGATCTTGGCGTCGATGGCGTCGAGCACGGCGCTCATGGGGCACTCCGGTAGCGGTTGGTGTTTTCGGAACGGCACTTCGCGCACCAGGCGTAGGCCGTCGACGAGAAGCGGGCGGGCTTGCCCGGCAGCTTCACGTGCACGCGGGCGATGAGGCCCTGGGCCGCGGTGCCGCAGAGGGCGCAGACGCAGGCGCTGCAGAGCGTCGTCGATTCATCCGCCCAGGTGCAGGGCCGGCCGGTCCGCTCGAGGCAGTCGCGGCAGTCCTCCTCGGTGCAGCCGCAGCAGCGGCACTTGCCGCGGACGGGGGCATGGCTCTGGCCGAAGCGCCTGGCGACCTGCGCCTTGGTCATCCGGCTCATGGGGATTTCCTCGGGGCCGGGCTCGTGCGGCGGATCGCCAGGCCCTGGTACTCGATCGTGAAGTCGCCGACGGCGACCGTGCCCTGGGGCACCTGCAGCGCGAACGTCGTGCCAGCGGGCAGGCCGGTCTGCAGCCAGCGCAGGAACTCGCGAAGCTGGAGCGGCAGCGAGAGCGCGAACTGTTCGAACTCGCCGAGCGGGCCGGCGGCCTTCGGTTTCACGGGCATCGCTCGGCCTCCAGGAGATCGCGGAGCCGTTCCCGCGTGCGGTTGCAGGCCTCGATCGCCCGCTCGAGGTCCTCGGGCAGCAGTTGTCCGGTCAGGTCCGCGGCCTTCAGCGCCAGCCGCGTGAACGTGAAGGCCTCGGCGTCATTCGCCGTGGCGAAGCGGTGGACCAGGCCGGCCAGCAGCCGCCTCGAGGCCTCGGGGTTCGGAGCGACCGGGCTCATGACGCGGCCTTTCCGGCGAAACCCGCGGGCCATTCGCGGACGCGGAGATCCTCCGGCCACTCGGAAGGATCGTCGCCCTTCGGGCTCTTCCAGCCGTGGGAGCGGGCCCAATGCGATCCGAGTTGCTTCACGAAGACCGCGACGCCGGCGCCCCTGCACTGCCGCACGATGCTGTCGATCCATTCCGCGTGGCAGATCCGGGCGGCGTCGCCGCTCTCGCCGCCGACGATGACCCAATCAATTCTGTCCTTCAGCTTGAAGACCAATCCCAACTCTGTGAGCACTTCGCCGGCGAGCGCGTCGATGCGCTCGTCGTGGCCGTGGATCGGCCGCAGCATTTCAACCGGAACCTCCCGTGTCGTCGGCACGCGGTTCTTTTCAGCCCACTCGCGCAAGCTCGGCATCACCGCGGACTGCGTTTCGGTTTTCGGCGGCTTCGGGAGTTCGATCCGGCGAAGGTCCACCGGCCCCAGGAGCGGCTCGCACGACAGGAACCGCACCGCCGCCGGCGTCCGCAGTAGGTGGGGAATCCGCTCGTCGGCGGCCTTCTGGTTCTCGACCGATGTGCCGAGCCAGACGTTCGGCAGCGGCCAGGCGTCGGCTTCCTGCGGGCCGCCGCTGAAGCTGTGCCAGTGCGCGTAGATGGATTCGAGCCGCAGCGGCGTGGCCATGTACGCCTGCATCCGCTCCGGCCGCTTCGTCAGAATCTGGAACGTGTGCCGTGTGGCGAGCGCCATCACCGCGAAGACCTGGTCGACGTAATCGAACGGTACGTCCTCGTGGAAGAGGTCGCTCATGCTGTTCACGAAGACCATCCGCGGCCGCTTCCAGGTCAGGGGCTCGGGGAGCTTCTTCGGGACCGTGCGGACCTCGCCGGTCCACTTCGGGCCGCCGCCGCGGTCGATCGTGAGGCCCTCGTAGGCCTGACCGGGGCCGTTGTAGCGCGCCGCCGTCTTCATCGCGCAGCAGTTGCGGCAGCCTTCGCTGACGAGCGAGCAGCCCCGCACGGGGTTCCAGGTCTCGTCGGTCCACTGGATCGCGGTCGCCATGTCACGGTCCGCCTTTCGGGTCGGCCTGCTGGACGGCGCCCTGGATCGCGGCCAGGGCTTCGCCGGCCAGCGGCGCGATGTAGGCCCGGATCACGGCATCGATCGCCGCCTCGCGGTTCGGCCCGTGCCGGCGGCACATGACGTTGTGCGCCAGCCAGGCCCGCCAGATCGGCCAGCCGCTCTCGCCGTTGACGCGGCCGACGAGGACGCTCGTATGCGTGATGACGGCGGCGATCATGGGCGGCCGCCCTTCCCCGGGATGCGGTAGCCGGTGGGGGTCCGCAGGAGCTTCGGCATACGCGGCTTCAGGTGCGGCGCGTGGCGGAGGATCTGGTAGTCCTGGATCGACGCCTTCGGCTTGCGGCCGCCGGCGGGCTTCCGGGCCTTGCTCATGACGCGGCCTCCAGTGCCCGGCGGGACGCCAGGTCCTCGCGGGCGAAGCGGCAGGCCATCCGCTCGATCGTCCGCAGCAGCGGATCGAAGCGGTCGTCCCGGCTCGCGACGGCCGAGGCGATGTCCCAGATCAACTCGAAGGCCCCGCTAACGGTGACCTCGAGCGGCTCGGCGCCCAGGCCCAAGCGGATCGGCAGCACGGCGTCGCGGCTGGTCGTCCGCCGGAGTTCCGAGGGATCCGCGTTGCACCGTGCAACGTCGGCGGCGATCGGAACGGGAAGCGTGTCGGTCATGGCGTGGATCCCTGGGATGCGCGGGCGATGGCCAGCAGGCACCGCTTGCAGCGGACCTTCGCCTGGCCGGCGGGTTCGTGGTACTTGGCGGGCGTGGCGTCCAGGTCGATCGGATCGAGGTCGCCGTTGAGGTCGATGACCTGGCCGCAGAGCGACCGGAGCCGCAGCGGGCCCACGACGTTGGCGGCGTGCGTCGTGCCCGGCTGCGCGTCCCGGTGGTTGAACAGTTTTCCGCGGCGGACGTAGCCGACGAGGGGCTTGCGGGCCGTGTGCGTGTAGAGGCTCACGCGGCACCGCCTTCCGCAAGCTGCAGGATCCGTCGCAGCAGCACGGCGCCGTCGGGGCTGTAACCCAACTCGACTTTGATCAGGTCGACGACCTCCTGCAGCCGGCCGGCCTTGGCGGCGTTCGCCGCGGCATCGATGCCGCGGAAGTCCTGGAACACCTCCCGCTGGTCCGAATCGGTCGCCAGTCGCGTAACGGCGTCCGCGAGGTTGGCGGCGTAGATCTTGGCCTCGGGATCGGTGCCGTAGCTCGTCGTGTGGACTTTGCCGTGGACGGCGTCGTAGGCGAGGATCACGACGACGTGCTTCTCGAACCGCACGGCGATCTGGCGGGCCGCCTCGACGGGGACGGGGGCGTAGGGTTTCATGACGCGACTCCCGAGGTGCAGACGCGGAGGGCGGACACGAGGAAGCGGGCCTGGCGGGCGATGTCGCGGAGCGTGGCGTCGCGGGCCTGGTCGCGCAACGAGGCCCAGTCCGTCCGCAGGGCGTCGATCCGGTCGGCCAGTTCCGCCAGGGCGGCGATCGCATCCTCGGGCCGCACGTCGGGCGGCAGCAGGTCGATCGCGTCGAGGACCTCGTCAGCGGCGGCGTCGCGCAGTTTGGACGGCAGGTCGTGGCGCGCGGCGTTCATCGGAAAATCTCGCGGGACGGTCGGGCGTGGGGTGGGACAAGACGGGGGAACGACGGGACGACTATGCCTGGCGGCCGAGGAGGTCGCTCAGGCTTTGCAGGCCGCCCGGAAGCTCGCGCGGAATCTCGGGCTTCTTGCGCCGAGGCGCGGCCGGATCGGTGTCGCGCTGAAGGTGCCGGAAAAGGTGTCGGGACAGGGCTTCGTTGAGGTCGAACGCGGGCGGCAGGCGGCGGGTCGAGGCTTCGAGGGGATAGATGCGGCGGGTGCGGAGGAGCTTGGAACTGTACTTGGCGATGACGACCAGCTTGCCGCCGATGTCCGGCGAGCGGAACTCGTGGACGCTGCTCTGCGGCACGAAGAGGATCGCCTGCGTGAAGGCCGATTTCACCGCGGGCAGGTCGCGGTCGGAGAAGCGGATGTCGTCGATGCCCTCGCGGGTTTCGGCGTACGCGACCGCGGCGAAGTGGCTCACCTCGCGGGGGACCGCTCCGGCGCAGCAGACGCAGCCGTTGACGCCGTCGGGGCCGAAGGCCGTGCAGCCGATGGTGCGGCGCGAGAGCTTGTCGAAGTGCGTGTAGAAGCCGCGGGCGGCCTCGTAGAAAAACGCGACGATCTGCTGGAACTTGCGGAGGATGGGGTGAAGCGCGAGCGGTTCGCTGGTCGCTTCGGTGAGCACCGGGAAGAGCGGGGGCATGAGCGTGGCCCGTGTGTCTGACTCGACCCGGCTCACTTATTCCGAAGCACCGGAACGCCCGGTGTCCTCTCTTCGGTCGCGAGGTGGTCGATCAGCGTCGGGAAGGATAGCCGGCTTCATCGGCCGCGGCAAGCGAAAACTTTTTGGATTTTCTCCGGGCGGGGCCGCGGAGGGGGTCGGATTGTCGCTATGACAGACAGCCGAGCGTTTACTTCCGGGGCGCTTTGCCCGTAGCCGCTGAGGGAATGAAGTCTCTCCCCATGGGACGAGACGAGACGAGACGAGACGTAACCGTAAACGGGCAGAGCGCCCCGGAAGCGCACTGAGAGTGATCTCGAAGCACGCCGCAAGCGCCCCGGAAGCGCACTGAGAGTGATCTCGAAGCGCGCTGGGAGTGAACCGCAAGCGCGCCGGAAGTACATTATTAGACATCGGCGTGCGCGGTTATGGGTAATAATGGTGCGCGTTAATGGGTAGGTAGTGGACGGCGGCGCGGGGAAAATGTTGCGTCCGTGAATCGAAAATAAATTCCAAATACTTTGTGGAGACACCCCATGCTCAAGATTCTTTCCGCCGCCAGTCTGACCGTTATCTTGTTGGGTTGCGATGCGCAGAAAACCGCTTCACGTGACGCCGACGCTGCGAAGATCGAACGGGAAGAGTTATCTAGAGCAAAGAATGAAGTCGTGTCTCTCAAGGAAAAAATCGCAAGCCTGGAGCGGTCGAATCGCGAACTCTCGTCAGCCATCGAGCGAGAGAAAGCAGTCGCCCGAATGCCCATGGCAATTCCAATAACGCCGAGACCCAAGACCGAACTTGCGCAGTCCGTCGACTTCATCGATTCGACGACAAAATACAAGGATAGAGAGGTTGAACTTTGCGTATTGGCTGAGATTCCGAGCGATTACGATCTTCGCAATTACTTGCCTACAACTTCAAAGGTTGAAATCGGGATGGTCCGGTTCAGCCTCACGAAGCACAAGGCGGAAGGATTCATTTGGGGGAACGTGCCAAAGGCCTTGGACGTTCCGGCGACTAGGTGGACTGAGCGCCTGAGAATACGATTTCGCTGCACAATGGGCGATCGATTCAAAGGCAATGATGTAATTCTGATCGAGAGGGCGACTGATGAATTTCAAGATGCTGCCAGATCCAAGTAACACCATCATCCTCCGAGGACGAGCCCAATGAGAAAAGAACCGCCGCGAGTGGGACCAGTTCGCCGCAGGCTCAGACGGCTGGCCTTCCGGCTGCTTTATCCGCTCGGCTGGATCGCCGCCGTGATCGATTATCACAAGAACGGGGTGTCCTTCGAAGGTTATAAGTGAACTTCAAGCTTGATGACGGGCATCAGTTGGTCGTCGCCCGCTGGTGTCTTCTCGATTTGCCACGTGACAGCTTCCACCTCGCAGTCTTCGAGCCTGTCGTCGTCGAGGCGCAGGCGATCTCCCTTCTTCGGCAGGTGATGGCATGAGATGAACAACTCATTTGGGCCAGCATAAACCAGCTTGACGAACGGCAGGGACTGCATCGCTTCTCCGGGTTAGGGTCCGGAGTGCAGCCGCTGGAAGTGATGGTCGCCTGAATGAAAAAGCGGCGGCAGGGTTCGGTGACAGAAACACCTCGCCCTGCCGCCTTCGGCCGAAGCCGCATTGTGTGAATGACGGCCTGTTCCGGCGGTGGAAGTATACACCACTCCACCAATTCCACAAAAGGCCAGCATCGCCATTCACGTGTGGAGGTGAGGGGGATCGAACCCCTGACCTCTTGAATGCCATGCAGGCGGTGCGGCGAATGGACGCCGTGAAAGCGCTCGGTTGCACCGTGCAATTATTGGATGGTCCTACCCGACCGCCTTCACGAACTTCTGGATCAGATCCCATGCCTGGTTCAAGAACGTGATGATGGCGGTGATGACGATGAACAAAAGGATGACGCGGGCGCCGAGCCAGTTCTTCCGGATCGCCTGCTTGGTCGCTTCCACAATGTCCTCCCCTTCCTGTCTCGCTTCGTCTTCTTTCCGAATCTGCCGCGCAAGGCTCACAACGCCGGGCTGAATCTGAAAGGCCTTGAACCGCTGATAATCCAGGTCGCGGTCTTCTTCGATCAGGCCACGATCCTGCAGCAGGGTGAGTACCGGAAGATAATTCGCATCATCGAGCCCGATCGAGGACCATCCTTCTCGGATGAACCACATTGCTTTGCCGGCTTCGAAGCGTTCGGCCAACTTCACGATGCAATCGCGCTCCGCGCCCTCGAAGGCCGTGGCCATGGCGAATCCTCGTGTCCAGGCGGGCTGGAGCCAGGCGTAGGGAGCGAGGAAACAAACACCCCGACCCGGCTCCAGCTTTCGGCGGGTAGCTACTCCCGACGGCCGGACGGCATCAGTCTAATCGAGTCCGGTTCGAATTGCACCGTGCAATTCGAATCCCGCCGCACCTCGCCGCCTTCGAATTGCACCGTGCAACTTTCCTGAACGCCCGTGCCGCTTGTCCGCTTGAACTGAATTCAAGAGGACAGGTTTGCTGATGCGGAGCATCAATACAGGCCGCACGGCTTCCGCAGAATTCCCGTTCCCCGGAAGCCGCGCACGCTTGCTCGTCGGTACGGATGAGCCACGCTTTAACATTCGTCCCATCGCCCGGTGCCCCATGCTGGCCCACGACTGCATCGCGAAGTTCCTGGACTGGCAGCGCGCCCAGGTCGCCGCCGGCGAATACGAGTCGAGCACGCTGCGCTACTACGAGCGGCAACTGGGAAAGCTCGAGGAACTGCTGCCGCGGGATCTCGACGCCAACGACTTGAAGCCCTACCACCTCCACGCGGGGCCGGCGGCCTGGCACTTCCACCAGGCGACCCGGCGGGTCTTCACCTGGGCGACGCGCGTCGGGTACCTGCGGGAGGATCCGCTGCGCAACCACAAGCTGCCGGCGGCCGGGGAGCGCGAGCGCGTCCTCAGCGTCGGCGAACTGACGATGCTCTTCGAGACCTGCGATCCGGCCTTCCGGAAGTTCCTCTGGTGCCTGGTGCGGATCAGCGCCCGGCCGATCGAACTGCGGGCCCTGCGCTGGCACCAGGTGGACCTGGCCCGGCGGATCATCACGATCCATTCGTACAAGGGCAAGCGACGCCGCAACGGCAAAAGCAAGGCGGCCGCCCGCGTGATCCCCTTCGACGCCGAGGTGGCGGAGTTCCTCCGCGCCGAGCACGCCGCCCGCAAGCCGGCGCCCGACGACCACGTCTTCACCGGCCGGCACGGCCAGCCCTACACGAAGGACGCCGTCAGCCGGAACTTCGCCCGGGCCGGGCGGCGGATCGGCCTGGGCCTGGATGCGAACGGCGAGCGGGCCGTCCCCTACACGCTGCGGCACACGGCGCTGACGTACTTCACCGAACTCGACATGCCGCAGAAGCTCGTCAGCGACGTCGGCGGGCACGCCGACAGCAAGACCACGCAGCGCTACCAGCACGTCCGGCCGGACGCCAAGGTCGAGGCGGTGGACCGGGCCCTGGCCACGGCCAAAGCCCGCGACCACGGGCTCAGCAAGCTGGCGCCGCCGGGGCGGAAGAAGTCGCAGCAACTCCGGCTGTTCAACTGAAATAACCGGTTGTCACAGAATTGCGGAATTTCGTAATTCCGGAATTATCGCGATCACGACATTCGCCCCGGCATCCCCGCGTTGCACGGTGCAACGCGGGCGAGTCATGCGGCGTTGCGCCGTGCAATTCGAATATCAGCCTTTAGGTGAAAGGGTGAAAACGGCATCGCCCAGGCCCGCTTCGTGCGGCCTGGGCGATGTCGACGCATTCTGCATACCCGCGAATCCCGTCATCCTGCTCGCGGCTCGGTTGGCGCAGCGCATCGCGGCGCGCCCGCCAATTGCACGGTGCAGTTTCCCGGCGGCTCTACAGCAGCACCTGGGCGTAGAACGGCTCGAGCTTGACGGTGCAGGACCGCTGCAACTGCCGGTCCTCGCGGGCGACCCCGCTGCCGTTGGCCTCGATCCGCACCAGCGGCGGCGTGTAGCCGGTGCCGTCGCCGGCGAAGTTGTTCTCGACCAGGCTGACCAGGTTCGGCAGCGCGGCTTCGTATTCGAGCTTCGACTGGCCCTCGAGCTTGGCGGCGTTGGCCTTCAGGGCCTCGGCGACCTTCTCCGGCTTGCCGATGAAATGGATGCTCCAACTCATGACGGTCCCCTTAATGAGAATTGGAATAAGTTTCCGGTTTTTCCTCCAGCCGCCGCGACAACCGCAACATCCGTCGGCGTCGGCTGGCCTCGCGGCGGCGCTGCTGGCGGTTGCCTTGCCGATCGACCGTTCCGATCCCCGGCCCGGGGCCGTCTGAGAATCGGCGAACCGCCCGCTCCGCGTCACCAAGGGCACGTTGGAGCGGTGCGGGATCCGCGGTGAAGACGATCATCCCGGCCTCAGCAAGAAAATCGCGTTGCAGCCGGCACCTGCGGCGTCAGTCGTTGACCTTGGTGCCGCTGAGGGCGGCGATCGCCTCGTCGACGGCGGCGTCGTAGACTTCGTCGGCCTGGTTGAAGACCGCCTCCTTGGCGACCGAGACCAGTTGCGACTGGTTGAGCGCCTCCTGGTCCTCGTTGACTTCGGCGAGGGCGTCGTTCCAGTCGTCGTTGGCCAGCTTGCGGGCGTCGCGCTTGGCGCGGAGGTTGGCCCCGATGGCGTCGATCTGTTCGTCGGTGAGTTGCGGCATGAGAATGCTCCAGAGAAGAAACCGGGTCGAGTGCTCCTGCAGGTCCCACCACAAGCGGAGCCTGCGCATCAGCCGAAAGAGCATCGGTCGCCTCGCGCGGCGGGGTCCGGCGTAGGATCTGGAATGAGTTTCTGGCTTTCCTGCCCGTGCGACAATCAGTCGTCGGCGTTGACGATCTTCCGGAAGTCCTCGCAGCGGGCGATCTCCTGGCCGGCGAGGCGGTGCATTTCCCGGGTGGCGCCGCGGCCGGCGATCCCGAAATGCTTCCGGATCTGGCAGTTCAGGCCGGCCTCGTTCCCGCCGATCGCGAGGATCGTGCCTACCACGCGATAGGCCCCATTCGGCAGCTTGCCGATGACGACGTCGCCCTCGGCCGGTTCGGTTCCATCCGCGTAGCGAGGCATGAAGGCTCTCCTGGATCGCTGTCGCCGGGCCCGTGAAAATCGCCGCAGCCGAAGGCCGTTACACGATTCATCCTCCTTCGCTGCGGCTGCGGACGATCGGGGTGGCTTCACCCTCGCGGGTTTATCGTGCACCGGCTCGGACCGCACACCGCCTGAACCTTCCGGCTCTCGGCGTCAGGCTCGCCGCTGGGCGGGTTCAGCGGTCGACCGCCAGGCCGGGGATCACGCGGGCCAGTGTGCGGCGGACGAACTTGGCCAGCGGGTACCGCCGGTCCGGACCGTTCGCCGCGGCGTCGGGACGCGACTCGGGCCGGAACGTCGAGCCGGGGCCCGGCATCGGCCGCGGGATCCGCGGGTCGATGGGCGCGGCAGCCGCGGCGGGATCCGCCAGGACGGCGCCCTCCGCCGATTGCACCGTGCAAGCGACCAGGCAGAGGGCCGCGATCAGGAACGAAGGGAATCGCATGGGCAAGTCTCCAGGGGGTTGAATGGGTCGAATTACTTCCAGGTGCCGTCGGGTTGCTTCGTCTGCACCGATCCGTCGGGCATCGTGCGGATCCGCGTGACGACCCCGGTCGGCTTCCAGGAGCCGTCGGGCTGAAGCTGCTGCTCGATCTTGTCGAACTCGACCGGCTGAGTGACCGGGGCCAGCACGGTCGGCGGGACCGGCGCCGGCTTGTTCAGCAGCACGGCCGCGGCACCGGCGCCGGCCAGGAGACCGAGACCGGCCATCGCCGGGGCCGCCCAGCGGTGGCCCGTGGAAGGCGCCGGCGCCTGCTGGACGTAATCGCCGATGTGGATCATGGAGGGGTCCTCATCCGGCATCGCGGGGTTCTCCCCGACCATCCGCGCGTGGGCCCGGTTCTGGGCCCGGTTCTGCTGCAGGAGTTGCTGGGCGTCCTCCAGCATCACCGCCTGATGGGCTTGCCGCAGTTTCTTGTCCATGCTCCCACTCCTCGAGCCGCCGGCGGGCGTCGGCGATGTTGGCGGCCCTGGCGGCCGGGTAGGTGTTGGTCCGGACGGCGTTGCGGAGGCTCATCGCACGCCGACTGGCAACGTCGGCGTGCGACTGGGCGTCATCCATCAATCGCCGGAGGTCGGCCATGGCGGATTAGACCTTGGCGCCGGCCGGCACGGGGGCGTAATCGATCAGCCGGGAGCGGCCGCTGCCGCTCTCCTCGACGTGGCGGACGCCCGTCGATTCGGCGAAGCTCACCTTGTCCTTGCCTTCGAGGTAGTCGTAGCGGAGGTTCTCCGCGTACAGGCTGGCGCCGTCGGCCTGGCGCTGCGCTCCGTTGTGGGCATGCAGTTTGAGCAGCCCGTAGTCGGCGGGATCCATCGTCGTCACTCCAGGAGGACCTCACCGCACCGGCGCGACCCCCCGCTAGGGCTTAGCGGGAACAATGATCGTGCGAGTGGTGGTGATCTTGTGGACCGAGGTTTCGAGAACCGCGATCCGTTGTTTCAGGGCGGCGAGTTCGGCCGGGTCGGCGCTCTTGCCGTCGGCGCCGGACTTGCCGGCGGCGCCCGGCTTCCCGTCCAGGCCCGCCGCTCCGGCCGGACCTGGAGGACCCGTGGCTCCGCGCGCACCGGCTGGACCCGCGGGGCCGGGCGGACCGGGCTTCAGTTGGATCTGGTCGATCTGGGCCTTGAGATCCGCGATCGCCTTGAGTACGGATTCGTTGGCGTCCGCCGGCGGCTTCACGGGCGCAGCCGGAGGAGTGGGCGCGACCGGAGGCTCGGGCAGCAGCGACGGATGATCCGCCGGGGGGGCGTAGTTCGGCGGGCAGTTGGGGCCCGGGCAGACGCGCTTGCGCAGCGGAAACAACCCACCGCCGGCCCGCACGTCGTCGAAGTATTTCCGCGACCAGACGCTCACCGTCGGCGGACCGTTGTTGTCCACGATCCGGACGGTCTTTTCGTCGATGCCGACGCAGACGAGCGCGTGGCCCGGCTGGCCGGGGATCTCGAAGTAGCAGCCGACGCCCTCCTTCATCGCCTCCAGGAAGATCTTCGCGCTCTTGTCGCCGCGGGCCTGGACCTTGAACTTGATGCCGGCGGATTCGTAGGCCTTGACGACCCGCTCCATGCAGGCGCCGCGCCAGCCCTCCTGCACCGCCCGCTGCGTGATGCCCTTGAAGGACTCCCACCCCGCGGCCGTCGTCACCGTCTCCGCGGCCGCCCAGACGCAGTTGCCGTGGGAGTTGCGGACCAACAGCGGCAGCGGGATCTGCACGTCGCCCGGGTAGACGCTCGGATGGTCGCGGAACATCTCCAGGCGGCAGAGCGGCTCGGACTGGGCGTGCAGAGCGCCGACGAGCAGCACCAGGCCGAGCAGGGCGAGACGGGTCATGGGCGGGCCTTCACTTTCTTCAGGTGGTCGGCGGCGTCAACGTCCACCGCGGCGTTGAAGGATCGCCAGCTTCCCAGGTGGCCGAACACAAAATGGCAGGCGGTCGGCGAGCCGCAGAGCACGATCAGGTTTCGCAGGTCGAGTTCCAGTTCCGGGTGCAGGTGGAACGGCTTGCGGTGGTGGACCGCGAGCTTCCGCTTGCCGCCGCAGGCCGCGCAGGTCTTGCCCACCAGGAACCCGTCCCGCACCGTCGACCAGCGCGGCGACCGCTTGACGCCGCAGGTGCCGGGATCAGCGATCCGGCGGATCAGGCTCTTCAGCTTCGCGATCACGGGCGGATTTCGCGGTTGCTGACGAGGAGGCGGTAGGGCCAGGCGACCACTTGCACCGCGAACGTCTTCTGCGAGATCTTCCCCGCCTTGGTGGCGATCACCGTCACGCTGTAGCAGCCGGGGAGGCTGGCTTTCGCCCGCAGGTCGACGACGCCGGGATCGTCCGTCATGGAGCGCCAGACCGTCAGCCCGGGGCTGGCCACGATCCGGACGCCGGCGCCGTCCACCGCGGCGGCGAAGCTGGCGACATGGTTGCGGTGCACGCGCACCGGCTCGGCCTTGCCCGGGAGCACGGCCGCCGACTGGGCCTCGGCGACGACGGCGAACGTCAGCAGCGCGCAAAGCGAGAAGAGGGAGCGACGCATTCGACCTCCAAGGACCAGGGGACAGGCAGTTCGCGGCCCGGGCCACGCCCGAACTCGCGTTTCAGTGGGTCGCGTTGCACCGTGCAACGCGACCTCAGGCAATCACCGGGATGAACCGGTCGGGGCCGCGCCCCATGTCTTTTCT
Organism: uncultured Thermoanaerobaculia bacterium; assembly: GCA_964481735.1. GTDB lineage: Bacteria > Acidobacteriota > Thermoanaerobaculia > Multivoradales > JAGPDF01 > JAGPDF01. The sequence continues at coordinate 17,410 of CAYZWR010000016.1, read as the reverse complement.
CATTTCCGCGATCTCCCGCCGCATCGCCTCGACTGTGTCCTCGCATTGCCGGTGATCGCGATTCTGCATCGCATGTTCGATCCGGAGATCGCTGTGCTCCTTTTCCAGGACGTCGTTGCGGCGCTCGACGACCGCCAGCCGCTCCCGCAGTTCCGCGATCTCGACCCGGTACGCCTCCAGCAGGGTCGAGAAGTCCAGGCGGTCGGCCTCGCGGCCGGCGAGGCGAAAACGGAGGTACCGCGAGAAGAAGACGACCGTCGCGGTGCAGACCGCCGTCGCGGTGTGCGTCAGCCACTCCTGGGCGCCGGCATCCATTCACGGTTCCTCGATCGCCGGCGCTCCGACCCTTCCTGATTAACGGCCGAATCGCCCGGCGCGTCATCAACCGCCGCCGACTTCCGCTACTCGATCCACGACAACTGAATCCGCGACGCGCCCCGGCCCCGCCCGTCAGCCCCGCGCCGCTGCCGGGAGCCGCGCCAATCACCGGCGCCAGCCCCCAGCCACCGTCGAGACTTCCGGGTTGTCCATCGCCACCGCTATTCCGGCGCAGTGATCGTGATGTAATTCGTCTTCAATTCGTCATCCTGCCGGCCGGCCGAATCCGTGACGGTCAGGCGGAAGCTGTAGGTGCCGGCGATCACCGGAGTCCACGGTTCCCACGCGCCCGCAATGGGCGGACTGTCGTAAAGGGTCGTCCAGGCCCCGCCGTCGACGCTGAACTCCAGCAGCCAGGCCGCGACCTCGCCCGTCGACAGATCCGAAAACGTGATCGCCGCGCCGCCGACTTCGCCCGTCGTGGAATCCGCCACGAAGTCGGCGGCGATCGCCGGCGGCGAAAGCAACAGCAGCAGCCGGACGCTCGGTCGCATCAGTCCTGCTCGGCCTCGAGGGTGAGCGTGAACTTCTGGCCGCTGGCCGGCGTGAAGGCGTCGATGGCCTCCAGCGCCGCGTAGATCGAGCGCGAGCCCGCCGCACACAGGAACGGCTTCCGCAGGGCGCCGTCGTCCTGGGTGCGGCTCAGGTCACTGTTGGTGCTGTTGGCCGGCGTCGTCATCGCCGGCAGGTCGAAGGAGCCGCAATACTTCGCCTCGTCCGCATAAAGCTGCTTCAGCGGCGCGTTGTCGCCGACGGTCGTGTGCGCGAGCGTCGCGTCGGAGGCGTTGAACAGGTGCACGCGGAATTGCGGCGTGATGGATTTCTTGTCGGTCGTCAGCCGGGCGCCGACGATGTAGCCGCCGGATCCAGCCTCGCGGGCCAGGCTGGCGAAGTCCATCAGCGTGGGCGCGGTGGCGCTGTCGATGACGAGGTCGCCGGCGGTGTACGCGGTCGTGTTGGCGGGCCGGGTGAATTCGACCGTCACCTTCCGCTTGCTGCCGCCGACGCTGCCGATGTGGGGGCTGCCCATGGTTCACCCTGGATGCGACTCAGGGTTTAACGGCCGGTTTCCCGGGGGCGTCACTTCGGCGGCAAAGAAAGTTGGCCCGGGGGAGAGGGCGGCTCCCTGAGCGCCCCGCAGCAGTGCGGCGGGTGTCCGACTTTGCAGCGATACCACCGCTTGCGGGTGTCGAGGCCCAGGGCGGCGATCTCGCCCGTGCGGAGTTCGTCGTTGAGGTCCACGCAGGATCGGATGCGCGACCGGCCCACGCCCCGCTTCCGCTCCCATTGCCGCTTTCGGCGTGCGGCGCGTTCGAGTTCGCCCGGCTGAACAGTGCGTATCACGGCTTCCCCGCGTACTGAATCAGGTTCTTCAGCATGACGGCCGCCTTTTTCAGAAACGCAGAAGTCTGCGCGGCCGTCGGGTTGTTGATCGCGGCGTAGGCGTTGCAGTCGATGACCGCCTGCGCCATCGTGGCCCGCACCGCCGTCCGCTCCGGGTTCTGCTGCGCGATCCAAGTGTCGGTCGCGGAGTCGGACCAGTCGAACCCGTTGATGACCGCCTGCGCCGCCGCGACCTGGTTCGCCGTCGCGCCGGCGGCGGGCGTGAACGTCACCGACGCGCTGACGCCGAACTCGCCGACGGCCTTCGACACGCAGGGGCACGCCGCTTCAATGAGCGAATACAGTCGGACCTGAGTTTCGATCTTCGTCGCCATGCTATCTCCTATCGTGGGATCATCGCGTATATGCCGGACTGCTGACTGTCGCCGCCGTTGTCGCCGACCCAGACAGCCGTGCCATCCGGCCCCTTCTCGTTCCAAGACAGGTAGTGGTAGCCGAGTCCCGGATAACCCTTGTACGTCCCCGTCAGCCCGACGTAACTTCCGGCGGCTGCTTGAACGTATCCGCCCTGAACCATGCCGCTGAACGTCGTCGTGGAGTCTACGCCGACTCCGACTTTAGCCGCCCTTGCAGAATTGGACGCGACATAAGCGGTCGCACAGACAACGACTTCCACAGCGAGAGTGGCGTCGCCAGTGACGTACTCCACCTTGTTACCAGTCGCACCATTGGCTTGACGAATGGTGTCGGTCGTGTAGTTCCAAGTGTTCGTCGTTTCGATGATCGACAGCGGGCGTGCCACGCGATTGTTTTCGTTCCAAACAAAACCCTTCGCCAAACTGTCTTCCGTCGTGGCTGTGCCCGTGGTGCGGATCGTGCCGACGAGCCGCCGCGTCGTGGTTCCACTCTTGACCCGCACGCCGTCCTGAGTGGTCAACGCATCAGCCCGCGTCGTGTCGTTTGTCCACGCGGCGGAGAGTTCGAGCGTCACCGTGCCGGCGTTGTTGTAGGCGAACACGTCGTAATTCTTGCCGCTGGTCAGCGATGACAGAGCGAGCGAGACTTCGGCGGACGTGATTAAATCCCAGGTGGAGCCGTTGTAGAGTGCGATCTGCCCTCCGACGTAGGGCGTGAGGTAGATCGTGCCTTGCGCGGTGCGGTCGGCGGTGCTGACGGCGACACCGCTCTCGGTGGACAGCCGGAAGTTCTGGCAGCGGCCGTCGGCTCCGGCTGGCCCCGTCGCTCCCGGCTCGATGTAGTCCGCGACTTCGTCCAGCGTCATGTGCGCGGACCGGTCGAACTCCGTCCGCTTCGGATCGTAGAGCGTGATCTGCTCGTTGCCGTCGAAGCTGTCGGCGTGCGGCAGCGTGGAGTGCGGAGTGCTCATTCAAGCTCCAGAGTTTCCCCGGAATCGAGCAATAGCTCTTCGCCGGAATCGAGTAGAAGCAGGTCGCCAGCCTCACCTTCCGCACAGGTGAGGGTCCAGGTGTATTCCCAGTAGGCCGTGCCGCCGGGGAAGTTCCACGCCTTCACCACAATCACGAACGGGTCGCACGTGGCCGAAATCTGCATGGAACCTTCGCTGGCCGATCCCATGCCCGTGTCGCCAGCCTTCCAGCAGCCGAAACGGTCGGTCTTGAGTTCGGGATCGCCGCCGCCGCCGCGTTCCTCGGTGCCTTCGGTGCAATAGAGCCCGCCGCCGACAGAGCCGTAACCGTCAGGAAAGCCGGGGCCGATCGCGTCCCAAACGTACCGGCACGGGTCTGTGTCCGTTCGCGTTGCCGCTGCTGTCCATGTCCCTGGGTAAGCAGTTGACCCGCCAACGCCGTCGTAGTACGTCACGTCGGAAAGCTCGATCGTGGCGTCTTCGCATTCGCAGCAGCACTCCGGGCAGCCCTCGCAGCAACCGCACTCGCCCATCGTGCCGGTCGTGACGATGAGCGAAGCGCCGATGCACTGCCAGAGCAGCCAGATCAGCAGCGGCGCAACCAGGCTCATTCGAGCGGCTCCCCGGTCTCACAGTCCACGTTCGCCGTCACCTTGACGGGGTGGGGAATGTCCCAGCGGTCGCAGACCAGTGCGTTGTCGCGGCAGACCGGCACGATGATGGAATCGTTGCCGGGGTCGTGGAAGAGGGGGTAGGTCGTGGTTTCATCGTCCACGGTTTCGTCGACCGTGCCGCGCAGGACCGCCTTGTAGACACCCGAAACAAACAACTCACCGGCACTGTCGACCAGCCGGATCCGGCAGGCGTCGCCGCTCGCCCAGGCCGAGCCGCTCCAGTTCAGGATGACGGCGGGCCAGAGGCCGGAGCCGAGGGCGGTATCGGACGTGACGCGGACCAGGCGGACCACTTCGCCGATGTGCGCCGTCGCGTAGATCCCGTAATTGCCGTCGTCGGTCGCCCCCATGAAGCGGCAGTGGACGCGATCCCCCTCGGCCAGGGCCTCGTCGTTGGAGGCCTTCACCATCACTTCGCCGAGGTCCTCCCAGGAGCCGCTGCTGCCGGAGTGCGTGAACGTCGTCACCGCGCCGGGATAAAGGCCGTAGTCCTCGTCGATCGGGCCGGTGATGCGGACGATCTGGATCGACGCTCGCGGGAACGCGGGGGCCCGGGTCTCGCCGCCGGCGCCCTCGACCCGGCGCACCGCGTCGGCGATGCGCTTCGTCGCCGACTCGCTGAAGCCGTACACCGGATCCATGGGCGGCGCTCCTTAGAGCGTGAAGTCGAACACGTCGGCGAACGGCAGCGCGACCTTGTCGCGGAACCGGCCCCAGACGTGGTTCTTGGCGAACACGTCCGCCTCGGAGAGGAAGTAGCCCAGGCCGTCCATCGGCCACTCGTCGGAGATCGCGTCCCGGGTGAGCCTATCGGCGATCGTCTTGCCATCCTTGTCCTTGGTCCCCTTGTCGAGCAAGTAAAGGAACCAGTCCGGCAGATCGGGCGGGCAGAAGTTGAGCGTGTGCGTGTGCAGGTAGAGCAGGTTGCCGGCGAAGTATTCCTCGTCGACGGTCCAGTCCGAGTTCCAGACCTGCAGTGCGGGGTACCCGTTCCAGGCGTCGAGGTTGACGGCGTTGCCGTACTCCTGGTGATCGGACCGGCTGAACGCGTCCGTGTAGCGGGTGAGCGTGAGGACCGAGAATTTGACGGTCCGCATGGGCACGTTGCGGAACGGATGGCCGGCGGAGTTGGCGACCGGGATCGTCAGCGCGTTCGCGTCGCTGAAGGAGCGGTCCATCGCCAGTTGCAGCGTGCCGTAGGACCACCGCTTCTTCGGAAGCCACTGGGCCGGGTCGTCGGAGTTGCCCTGGCCGGGCTGCTGGTTCTGGGACGGCGACGCCTGGGGCGCGCTGGCGGGCGTCTCGTAAAGCGCGGTGACGATCCACGCCCGGGAGTTCTCGCCGTCCTGCTCGGCCTGGATGTCGTAGCAGGTGCAGAGCGGGTCCGTGAACGCGCCGTCCCACGACTCCCAGCCGTCCTCGATGCTGACGCCGCAGGCCCAGCCGGCGACGTCCTCGGTGTCGCTCTCGCTGTCGCAGAGCACGCGGAAGACGCGCTTGCGCTTGCGGAGGTAGCCGCGGCCGTAGCCGCCGCTGCGGATCGGTCGCTCGATGACGCTGAGAACTGCCATTAGAACTTGGCCGCCTTGAGGTTCCGAAGTTGCGTCTCGATTTTGTCGAGCACGCGGTTATTGTTCCGCTCGATCTCCTCCATCCGCTTCAGGATGCCGGTGGCGTCGTCGGCTTTCGGGGCCATGAGCGACTCCATCGCGTTGAGAAACGTATCCTCGGCCTCCTGGGAGCCGTACGCCGCGGCCGTCGGGAGGCGAAAGGGATGCTTGCTGGCGATGAGGGCCTGCATTTCCTGGACGGTCCGCGCGGCTTTGCCGAAACTTTTGTCCTCCATCTCCGCGCGGAACCTGCCCATCATGGGGTTGCGGAGGATGTCGTGATAGCGCGCGCCTTCCGCCAAGAATTTCGTCACCTCGCGGCCACCAGACTCAGCGCGATCGGCCATGAGCATAATGCTCTCGCCGAGCGCCTTGAACTTCGCGTCTGCTTCTTCTGCTTGCGCCGCCGACCTCCGCGCGTCCTCCGCCACCTCGGCCCTCACCCGCTCGCGCCATTCCCGCTCGTAGGTCGCCATGCCGCCGCCGGTGCCGCCGGAATCTCGCCACGAACGATAAGGGCCTTTCTCTGCAAGGTTGTCGATGAATCGCGAATAGTTGACCAGCGATTCCTGGAAATCGAGAAAACCCCATTCGATCTGACCCTGAACGTGCTCCCAGGAGGCGTACGTACCTTCGATCTGCTTTCCCTTCAGCGCCATTATGTCTTCGCGATCAGATTTCCGGGCCAGCGCCTTGCCCGAAGGGCTGTTTTTCATTCCATCGAGAACTTTCGTGTATTCGCCCGTTGCACTCGTCAGTTCCTTGAATGCCGCATCCAGACTTGCAAACGACACGCGGCCTTCGTCCACGGCTTTGTTGAAATCGTGAAGCGGCACGCCCGCCTGCTTGGCGATCTCCTCCATCGGGAAGCCGATCGCCGTCAACTGCTTGCGCTCCCGTTCGCCCAGTTTTCCCGCGTCGCGAACTTTGCTGTAGATGTCGCCGACCTGCGCGGGATCTACGTTTCTCACGATCCCGATCGTCGAAATGCTTTTGGCGAGTTGGATGGCTTCCGCCGTGCTGGTCTTGATGTTCTTCATTTGAGCCACGGTGGCCGCAAATTGCTTCGCGTCGAGCATCGTGCCGCTGGTAAACGAATTTCCTTCCGAGAGAATATGCCTTGCCCCGGCGGCTGAATCCGCAACAGCCCGCAATCTGAATTCGGCCTGCTCGAGATCGCGGGCCATTTCGACAGCGCTTTGGCCAACTTGGACCATTTCACGAACCAATGCGCCGACGGAGACAGCCGCAATGGCTTTACCGGCGAAGTCCTTCATGCCGCTGCCGAACAAAGATGCCTTGGCCTGCTTGGCATCGATCCGCTGCTGCGCAGCCGCCAATGTGGCCTCGACCCCGGACATGGCCTGCATGAACTGCTTGGAGTCGCCGCTGATGATGATCGCGAGATTGCCGACGCGGTCAGCCACGGGGCACCCTGTTTCTGCGACTGCCCGCCTGGGCCCAGGCGAGCAGCACGCCCGTCGCCGCGGCCTCGGCGTCCCGTTGATACTTTTCCGACCGGCGCTCCCATCCCCAGCCGGGATGGATCTCCTGGGCGGTGACCGGCGGCGAGCCCTTGGCGCGATGCACGCTCAGGAACGCCGCCAGCAGCCGGCTCAGCCAGTGATCGAGGCGCACGTCGACGTCCGGTTCCCCGGCATCGTGGGCCAGGAGCAGGCGGGCCTCGGCCTCCCCGAGGCCCTGGAGCGACTCCGCAACCGACCGCCCCGTGCGCTTCGCGCGGCCGATCGCCAGCCGCAACCGCGGGGAGTCGGCTAGGATTTTCCCAGGTCGACGTTCACCCCGCAGAGCCTCATGATCTCCGCCCGCAGCGGTCGACTGACTTCCGCCGGCATGTTCGCCAGGCCCGGCAGATCTTCGTCACTGAAGATGTGGGACCCGTCCTCGCGGACCATCCCGTATCGGATGAGGCATGCTGTGTTGGGAATGAACTCGGTCGTCGACCCGGACCCGCGAGCGCTGGCATGTTCAAAGGCGTCGTATTCCGGGGCGCTGAGCCCGCGGACGTGCACGTCGCCGAAGAGCGGCACCGTGATCTTCTTCACGGGCCGCTCGCAGAGCTTCAGGTAGTCGACCGCTGTCATGGACGCCTCCAGGATCACGCCGGCGGGGCTTCGCCGGCGAAGGTCATCTTGAACGTCCGGGCCGCGGCGATGTCGCCGTGGCTGACGTACACCTTGGTGATCGGATCCGAACCGGCCGGACAGGTCGCGCCGCGCGAACCGTCCCAGAGCAGCGTGTCGCCCCAGATGCCGTAATTGAGTTTCAGGCAGGCCAGTTCGTCCCCGATGGCCGTGCCGTCGGCCAGCGAGATGATGCAGCCCTTGCTCGTGGCGGCGATGCTGGCCGCGACCAGGCGAAGCTCGGCGGCGTCGAGGGTGACGTCCTGGCTGACGGGGACCATGGCCGCGATCGTGTACGCCGCCGCGGGCAGGTTGTCGCCGACGCCGCCGTCGATCGGGACGACGTTCGTCGCCACGGTGCCGACGGTCATGCCGCGCCGGCAGCAGTTGACTCCGTCGGCGTCGACCCAGTGGACGTCGAGACGGTCCCCGGTTTCGATGCCGTGGCCGGACGACATGGTCAGCGATCCGGTGTCGTTGTCCGTTCGCGTCGTCAGCACGCCGGCCTTGGCCGCGGCGATCGATGTCGCCGGGTAGTGCGTGATCACGCCGTAGGCGGTGCTCGGGTTGATCGAGGCGTAGCTCACGCCGCCGATGGTCGACTGGATCGAGACGTTCGTCGTGGCCACGGGAAACCCTCTTGCGCCTGGGAAAGTCCTTGCCGCGTTAGCTGATCGACGTGCCCGGGGTGAAGTCGGGCATCGAGTCGATCTTGAGCGTGAGGTTGATCGGGACGCGGCCGCCGTCCTCGGGGAACTCGATCGACGGCTGCTTGATGTACGCCCGGAACTTGCAGGTCGCCGCAACCGCCTGCAGGACGCCGGCGGCGGTGTACTGCTTGGGGAAGGTCAGCTTGACCCAGACGCGCCGGGGCGGCTCCTCCTGCTGCCAGTCGAGCAACTGGCCGTACGCGTCCTGGCCGTACTTCAGGTTGAGCGTCATCATCCCGAGGTCCTGGAACCCGGGCAGGCTGGGGATGCCGCGGTCGTCCTGGCCGAGGCACTTGTCCTCGGAGAACTGCTGGTCGGGGCCGGGGACGCCGGCCATCGTGACGCAGCCCAGGTCGACGTAGTCCTCGTCGGCCTCGCCGATCTGCACCTGGGTTCCGAAGCTGCTTACGCCGGCCATAATTCGCCTCCGTGGGTCAGCCGTACCAGAAGATCTTCAGCGTCAGCCGCTCCGCGCGGTCGTGGCGGTCGCTGCCGTCCTCCGCCGGGGCCACGTCGGCCGCGGCGTCGCGGGCGGTGGCGCCGGCCACCGCCACGCCGCCGGATCCGCCCCAGACGCCCTGGCAGTTGGCGCCGGCGAAGGCGGTCTTGAGCCTGTTCCGCAGTGCCGCCAGGGCCGCCCGGTCGGGCCCCCAAAGCTCCAGGCTGAACGTGTCGATGTGATCGGTCGGAGCGTCGCCGCTCAGTCCGAACTCCTCGTCGTCGCCCGCGTGCATGTAGACGATGCAGGGCCACTGGCTCTGCTCGTCCGGCACGGCGTCGGGATAGACGCGGCTCATGGCCGCGACGTCCCGGAGCTTCCGGTTGAGGGCTTCCTCGATCGTCATGTGCCCGGCGTCCCGTACACGCTCTTGCCCTTCTTGGCGTACTTCGCGACCTCGCGGGCCAGGCCGATCTCGACGTCGGCCGCGATCTCCGCCATGGCGCCGGCGTCGAGCATCGCCGCGGCCGGCTTCATGAACGGCCGGCCCTTGACGCCGGCGGCGTCGCGTCCGAAGACCGAGGCCTTGTCGCTCATGACCTTCTTCTTCCGCGGGCCCACCGCGACCCGGCCGCCCTCCACCAGGTGGGCGTACCGCCAGGGCTGCACGGAGAGCGTCCGCCCGGCGAACTTCTTCAGGACCCGCTTGCTGAGCTTCGGGCCCTTCTTCTTCGGTCCCCGCGAGAACACGTTCAGCAGGAACCGCTTGATCCGGCCCGCCGGCGGCGAGATGGTCGCGTGCACCGAGGCCCGCGAGCCGATCACGAAGACGCCGATCTGGCCCGTGCTCCTCCGCGGCTTGCGGTACAGGTAGCCGATCGACCGCTTCAGCAGGCCGGTCCGGCCGGGAGGGACGCCGGCCTTCGCAGCCTTCGCGGTCTTGCCGGCCTGTTTCCGGAGAGCCCCTTTCAGGACCAGGTTGCCGACGCCGAGCTTCACCCCCCGCAGCGTGTCGAGGATCTCCGGGACGCCCCCTACCCGGAAACTGATTCCTTGTTTTGATTTTGCCACGGCTGCACCTCGGCGCAGAGCAATTCCAGTTGGCGGGCCTTCGCGTCGTTGGTGTCCGTCCCGGCGATCACGTTGAGCGTCCGGGTCGTCTCGCTCCGCGTGTACGTCAGGCGGAGCAGGGGGGCCGCCTCGTGCACGTCCTCGCGGTACCAGATCGTCGCCTTGTGGGTGGCGATCACGCCCGCCTGGCGGGCCGCGAGCGTCTCCTTCACGTTGAGCGGCTCGATCGCGGCCCAGACCGAATCGATCGTGCTCCAGGCCTCCTGGTCCTGCCCGGTGCCGTCGCCTTCCGACGTCTTCCGCTCGAGCGTGATCCACTTCGTCATCTGCCCGATCGGTACCGGCATGGCGTCCTCACGCGTACTGCGGCAGCCGCCAGGACTCGAGCAGGTGCCGGGCGGCGTCGGGGAGGGACCGCGACTCCGGCGTCAGGCCGGCCTTGGCCGAGTCGCCGCGGTCGTAGAACCAGTACCCGATCATCAGGAGCATCGCCCGGTTGAGCGTGGCGGGCGTGTGCTCGCGATCGGCCCAGCCCGCCTCGTATTCGACCTTGGCCACGACGTTGGCTGTGAACCCCAGGCTCGGCCACTGCTCGGCCGGCTTCCGCAGGATCCGCGGCGGCGAAAACGTCAGCAGCGTCTCGTAGAGGCTGCCGGAGGCCGTTGCCCAGGAGCCGGAGGCGTTCAGGTAGGTCACCGCGGTGACCGACCGCACCTTGCCCCCCGGTAGTTCGATTTCGTCGGGCAGCCGCTTCAACGACAGCAGCAGCGTCGCGGGCACGATCTGCCGGTTCGTGAACCGCTCGGCCTCCTGACGCGCCGCGAGGATCAGCGTCGTCAGATGCCCGTCCTGCGTCGTGTCGGCCGTGGCCAGCGACAGGTGCCGCTTGGCCTCCTCGAGGCTGACCGGCTCCTCGGGAGCCGACTCCGGCTCGACGATCTCCAGGCCGTAGACGTCGTCGGCTCTCACCGGGCTTTCCGCTTCTGCGAGCCCTTCTTGCCGTTCGCCGCACCGGCGACGGGGGCCGCGCTCGCGGAGACCGGCACGGCGCCCGTGGCCGCCTCGGCGATGCCGCGGCGGACGAGTTCGGCGGCGGCGCCCGGATGGAATCCGGGATGGAGGTCGCCCGGGGCGTTGCTGCCGTACTGCTTGAGAAACCGGAGATCCATGGTTTAAGCGGCCTTGAGGACCTGCGCGCAGCCCTTGCCCGCGGCGAGGGTCGGTGCGACCTCGGGATTCTTGAGGACCGCCCAGGCCGTCATGTAGGTGCCGGCCGAGCCGTCGCCGCCGGTGACGCAGAGATCGAGGTACCGCTTGCGGCCCGCGAGCGGGATCTCGAACTTCACGAGGGTGTTGTCGGCGGTGGCGGAGGGCAGCGTCGAAGTCGAGCCGGTGTCGTTGGTCGAGGTGCCGCAGACGCAGCCGGTGATGTCGGCGGCGCCGGTCATGTCGCTGGCGTCCGACTCCTGGACCTTGCAGACGGTGGTGGCGATGTCCATGGCGCCGAAGAGCACGTAGATCTCCGCGTCGCGGAAGCCGAGGGTGTCCAGGGCCGTCGTGGTGAACGCGGCGTTGTCCACGATCGCCGCGGGCGGCGTCAGGGCCACGACTTTTTCGCTGAACTGATTCATGGCTACCGCCCTTGGAGGATGAAGGACCCGGAACCGCCGCCGCCGCCGAACCGCCCGGGGAAAGCGTCCCGGGTGCCGGCCGTTAGGCCGCCGCCAGTTGCAGGCCCATGACCGGGCCGGCCTTGGCGGTATCGAGCGGATCGACGATCGTGTGGTTGACGATGTCGACGCGCTCGGTGGCCAGCAGCGTGAACTGCTGCTTGGTGAAGTCGTCGTTTTCCCAGCCGCTCTGCACGGCGCGGCCGCGGCGGTCGCCGAGCTTCGAGGAGAGGCGGAGGTCGCCGAAGATGACCGGCACCGTGGAGACGGCGTAGGTCGAGGGCCGGGACTGGGCGAAGATGACCGGGTAGCCCAGGAACGTGGGCTTGCCGCCGCTGGCGATGTCCAGGGGCGTGGCGCCCCCGGCGGCCAGTTGCAGCGGCACCATCGAGGCCGCCCAGACCGCCTTGTGGCAGAACCAGGCGGGCTTCGCGCCGGGATATTCGGGATACTTGCCGAGCAGGCCGTTGAAGTCGGCCAGCGTGATGCTCGCGAGCGTGGTGTGCGTCGCGGCGCAGGCGTGGAGGCTGGCCGTGTTGGCGGCCAGCAGGAGCTTGGTGTTCAGGCCGGCGATGCCGCCGTACGTCGAGGTGCCGTCGCCGTCGAAGCCGGCGGCGTCCTCCTTCGAGGAGAAGGCCAGCGCGGCGCACATGGCGACCTTGTCGCCCAGGTTGACGACGCTGTCTTCGTTGAGTTGGTTGCTGACCTTGGTCATGCCGGCCAGGTCCTTGGCCACCAGGGTGATCTGGTCCCAGCGCGGATCACTGGCCGTCGGCTTGCCTCCCTGGGCGACCCAGTAGCCGACCATGGATGCGGTCCAGCGCGGGCCGCTCCAGGTGCCCGACGTCATCGGCTGGATTTCGGCGAAGCGGCGGAAGACGCCGAACTCCTCGGCGAGTTCGACGATCGCGAATTCCATCACGTTCGGAACGAGGAAGCCCGCCGACGCGTTGTCCGTGGTCATCAGCGTGGTGTTGACGCCGTTGGCCTGGCACCACTCCGCGGCCGACCCGCGCAGCGGATGGTTGCCGGCGAAGGTCGCCAGGACCCACTGGCCGGCGATGAAAGCGTCGCGGTCGGCGTTCGGGCCCTTGAAGGCCTGCAGGGCGCCGTGCCGGCGGACATTCGCCGGCAGGGTGATGGCGCCGGCGACCTGGGCGGAGGTCGCCGTCGCGCCGTGGGAGGTGATCGGCGAGCCCGTCAGGGGCTCGCGCTGCAGGGCGTTGGCCTCGACGCTGGTTTCCTCGACGGCCAGGGCCGCCTTGCGGAGGTCGCCGAGCTTCTGCTTCTCGGTCTGGTGGCCGTCGAACTGCTTCTGCTGCTCTTCGGTCAGGATGCCGCCGTTGCCGGCGGCTTCCGCGGCTTCGAGGATCTGCTCCTGCTTGGCGTTGAGATCCTGGATCTGCTTCATGATCCGCTGCGAGCGACGCATGGGAAACCTCGGTTGGGCCGCCGGGTCAGTTCGGGTCGAGGTCATTAACGACCGCTTCCCGGTCGAGCATCAACCGCCGCCGCAGAAAATCCGCCGAATAGCGCCGCGCCGTCTCCGGCGAGGAGCCGTAGCGGCCGAGGACCTGCTCGATCGTGGCGATACGGTCGGCCATGCCCTCCTTGACCGCCGCCTCGGCGCGGAGCATGCCGCCGCGGCCGAAGCCTTCGCGGACCGCCTTGATCGCCACGCCGCGGCCGCGGGCCACGGCCCGGACGAACATCTCGTAGTAGTCGTCCACGCCGCCCTGCAGTTCGGCGCGGCCGATCTCGTCGAGCGGTCCGTACGGATGGCCGGCCGTCTTCCGCTCGCCGGCGGAGAGGATCGTCACCTTGCGGCCGCCGGCGGCGATGGCTTCCGACTCGTCGACGTGCAACTGGTAGACGCCGACCGAACCGATTTCCCCGCCGGGCGTGATCACGAGTTCGGTCGCCTGGCTGCCGAGCCAGAAGGCGCCCGAGGCGCAGCAGGAGTTGACTACGCCGATGATCTTCTTCTTCTTGCCGGCGGCGTGGATCTTGTCGCCGAGTTCGGGGACGCCGTAGACGCCGCCGCCGGGCGAGTCGATGTCCAGGACGACCGCCTGGGCCTTGGGGTCGTCCATGGCCGCGTCGAGTTCGCGGCCGACGGCCTCCGTCGACGTGCCGCCGCTCCACTCGGTGAAGAGGTCGGCCCGCTGCGTGATGACGCCGTAGATCGGGATGAGCGCGGCGTCGCCGACGCGCAGGGCGGCGCGGTCTTTTTTCTTGGCGACGGCCTCGGCGACGACCTTCTCGTCGACGCGCTCGCCGGCGGCCCGCCGCGTCAGGACGTCCTGGAGGACGCGGAGCGTGGCGCGGTCGATCGCCCAGGGCGTGGCGACGGCCGCGGCGATCAGGCGTTCGTACTTCATGCGTCGGGCTCCTCGGCCAGGACCAGGTCGATGATCTCGTCGTCGGCGCCGGCGGCGACGTCCGCGGGCGGCTTGTCGCCCGGCGGCGTGTTGTCGTTGGGGTTGGCGTTCTGGCCGGGACTCGGCGGGCCGGAGGGCGGACTCGCCGGGGCGGTCGCCGCCGGCGGCGGCAGGTCGTCGCCGTCCTCGTCGACGCGGCCCTCGGCGAGGGGGAAGTGCCGGACGTCGCCTCCCTCGACCGGGTTGCGGTCCTCGAGTTCGCGCCATTCGTTGTCGGTGATGATCCCGCGGCGGTGCTGGACTTCGAGGGCCTGGGAGCGCTTGAGGAGGTCGCCGCGGAGCAGGCCCTCGACGCTGTGCTTGCAGTAGAGGCCGGAGCCCTTCTCGTAGAGCTTGCGGTTGTACTCCTGCTCCGTCCGGCGGATCCAGTTGAGGAGCGTGTACTTCACGAAGTTGGCGCCCTGCTCCTCGATGCCGGTGCCCCAGGAGGTGGATTTCTCGACGTCGCCGATCAGGTGGGGCGGCACGCGGTAGAGGCCGCAGATCTCGCCGCGCGAAAAGCTCCGCGACTCGAGGACCTGGGCGTCCTTGGGGTCGACGCCGAGGGTGGCCCAGTCGGCGCCGTCCTCCAGGATGAGGACCTTGATGTTGCCGCCTTCGGTGTTGTGGACCTCTTCGAATCGCTTGCGGAACGTCTGGCCGTCGGCGGTCGTCTGAAACCGCTTGCCCGCGGGCAGCTTGATGGCCCCGGGCGGCCGGAACCCGGCGGTGATGAACCGCTCCGATTCCCTGTCCTGGGCCATGCCCGCCCGGATCGCCGTCTTCGCGACCCGGATCGGCGAATAGCCGATCAGGCCGTCGAAGCCCAGGCCGGGAATGTGCAGGACCTCCTCGGCCGGCAGGGTCAGTTCGAATTGGCCGGTCTGGCGGTTCTTGATGTCGTAGACCAGCGGGCCGCGGGCGCCGTTGGCGTCCCGGCGGCGGACGCGGACGATGTCCGGGGCGATCGGCCGCAACTGCTCGACGTCGCCGTTGCGCTTCGTGACGATCTGCGTGAAGCTGTTGCCCCAGGTCAGCAGGTGGGCGATGCTCGCCTCGCGGGCGATCATCGCGGACATGTCGGGATTGAACTCGTCGTGCAGCAGGGCGTACGTCGGATGATCGACCGCCTCGACGCGGGCGCGGTCCTGGCGGCGGTAGACGCCCAGGGGCAGGCCGGCGATCGCCCCGGCGATCAGCGAGACGCAACTGAAGACGGCGAGGTAATTGAGGGCCGTGATTTCGTTGACGACGGGGCCGGACGCGCCTTCCGAGTTCCCGGTCGCCCAGTCGTAGAAGTACCGCTCGGGCTCGCGCAGCGAGGAGGCGGCCGGCATCACGCCGCCGTAGACCGGATCCGTGAGGCCCTCGGGCAGTGTGGCCGCGGTCACAGGATGACAGGCTCCGGATTGTAATAGGAGGATGCCGTCGCGTCCGCGAGCCAGGCCCCGATCGCCATGGCCAGGGCGCAGATGCCGTCGATCTTCTCTAACGACCGTTTTTTCCTTGGCATCACTTGATCCAGGCCGTTGACCTCGACGGCGACGTTGCCGGCCATCCAGCGCAGCGCCTTGTTTCCGCCGTGGCGGATCTTGCCGTTCGCGAGCCCTTCGGACATGAGCCACTTCCAGGGCTCGGTGTAGTTGCGCATCGACTGGAAGAACTCGTGGACCTCGAAGCCGTCGTTCATGAGGTCCTGCCCCTGCTTGCGGGCGTTGGCCGGGTCGATCACGACCTTGCGCAGGTCGTAGCGCCGGCGGAGGTCGCGCAGCACCTGGTAGATCGCCTCGATGTCCGTCGCGTTGCCCGGCGTCAGCGAGACCAGGCCGTCGGCGATGAAGCGGGCCGTCGGCTCGGCGCGCCGGTCGCGCTTGCCCTCCTGGGGCAGCCAGAGCCAGGCCAGGGTGTAGACGCGGCCGTCGTCCCGCGGAAAGACCAGGCCGAGGGCGGCGTAGTCGTCGCGCCAGCCGAAGTCGAGCGCCGCCCAGCAGGCCTCGCCGGCGAGGTCCTCGACGTCGAAGGGCTCGCCGCAGGCGTCCCAGTGGGCCATGTTGATGGCGTTCGCCACGACCGGCCGGGTGCGGATGTTCAGGTGCAGCCGCTTGAACTCGACCGCGAAGCCCGGATCCTCCTTCGCGCGGTTGCTCAGGCGGCGGAGGTCGAACTCGCTGACGCTCACGCCGAGGTTGGGGTTGCACTTCTTCCAGGTGGCCAGGTCGTGCGGATCGTCGTGCGGATCCGCCTCGTAGATGACCGGCAGGAGCGACGGGTCCTTGCCCGGTTCGTCGCGGACGCGCTTGGCGTGCTCGTATTTGTCGTTGCAGATCGAGGGGCGGTCGAAGTCGGCCGTCGTCAGTTGCACGAAGATCGACTGCTTGCGGTTCTTCGAGACCATCGACGTCTGCAGGGCGTCGAGCAGTTCGCGGTTGTCCTGCTCGTGAAGCTCGTCGACGATGACGATGTGCGGGTTGCCGCCGTGCTTGCCGCTGCCGTCCCCGGAAATGATCTTGAGGAAGCTGCCGTCGGGCTTCACGAAGGACCGCGACTGGCCGGCCGGCGCCGTGCCGCCGTAGACGCGGCAGCGCTTCCGCAGCGCCGGGTTGGCCTCGATCATCCCCTGCAGTTGGCGGAAGAGGTGGCCGGCCTGCTCGCGGTCCTTGGCCGCGATGTAACCCTGCTGGCCCGGCTCGTCGTCCAGAAAGAACGCGAGCGCCGCGATGCAGGCGCAGAGCGGCGTCTTCCCGTTCTTGCGCGGAATGTAGATGAAGACTTCGCGGTAGCGGCGGACGACGCGGCCGAACTCGTCGCGCTTCTTCCAGCCGAAGAGGTTGGCGACGATCGCCTTCTGCCAGGGCTCCAGGAGGAACGGCTGGTTTTTAAGCTCGCCCTCGATGTGGACGAGCATCTCCTCGATGAAGGCGATCGCAAAGCGCGCGGCCTCCTCGTCGAACCAGCAGCCCGCCGCGCCCTGGAACGGGTCGTAGCCGGGGACGCCGCGGAGGATCGACCGCATTTCGGCGGAGATCCCGGCGCGCTCAACTGGTTTTCGCGATGCGCGGCGAGAAGAAGCGCGCTTCCTTGCCTTCGGTTTCGTTTTCATTCTTGGAGGCCTGGACACGGGAGCGGCTCGCCGGCGTGAAGCCGAACTGCTGCGCGAGACGACTGAGGTCGGCAATGAGCTTGCGTTTCTGGCCCGCCATGCCGCTGGAGATCAGGTACTCGCGCGGCTTGCACTTCTCGGCCTTCACCATCGCGACGTAGTCGGCCCACGTTTCGCAATAGCAGGCGAGCACGGCCCAGTCGACCTGCTGCAGCAGGCCCGGCGTCTTCCTCATTTCGGCGACGACGCGCTGCCATTCGTCCCGGCCGGTGACCGGCATCCAGGCCGGGAACTCGGGGACGCCCTCGGCGAACACCGCCTCGTCGCGCCGCTTCTTCGCGCGCCACGATCCGCGGGCCTTCAGCAGCTTCGTCGGGGTCGGGGGCGGGCCGCGGGACACGATTTCACCGGGGGCGGACGGGGAGGGGGGGGTATCGAAAACCCGTGAGAATTCATGCGCGGG